>JBIOYF010000083.1:0-11287 GCA_044870035.1 Dehalococcoidia bacterium | reverse complement strand
ACGATCGACGGCACAGACATTCGCGACGTGACGCTCTCCTCGCTGCGGCGGAGCATCGGCATCGTGCAGCAGGACGTCTTCCTGTTCTCGGCCACCATGCGCGAGAACATCGCGTACGGAGCGTTCGAAGCGTCGCAGGAGGAGATCGAACGCGTCGCGAAGGCGGCGCGCATCCACGACTTCATCGTCGGATTGCCGGGTGGCTATGACACCTGGGTGGGCGAACGTGGCATGACGCTCTCAGGCGGCCAGCGCCAGCGCATCTCGATGGCGCGGACGCTGCTGATCAACCCGCAGATCCTGGTCTTCGACGACTCGACGTCGAGCGTCGATACGGAGACGGAGTACCTGATCCAGCAGGCGCTGGCGGAGCTGATGAAAGGCCGTACGACGTTCGTAATCGCGCAGCGGCTGCGCACTGTGCAGGCGGCCGACCAGATCCTGGTGCTGCAGCAAGGACGCATTGTGGAGCAGGGAAGGCACGAAGAGCTGATAAGGCAAGACGGCCTCTATCGCGAGATCTACGACCTGGAGCTACGCGACCAAGAAGAAGCGTTTGAGCAGGGACGTGTGGCGATGCCGGTCATGCAACCTACACCTGCCGGAGGTGCTTCCTAATGGCGTACTGGGGCGGCGCCGGGGCAGGGGGCTGGAGCGGAGGAGGCCACTTCGGACAGCAGGCGCTGCGGCGCAGCACCGACGGCTGGGCAGACGACGACGAATACGGGACCGTCTACAGCCAGCGCGTGGTGAGCAGACTGCTGCCGTATCTCAAGCCGTACAAGAGACGCGCGGCGCTCGCGATGATTGGCATGATGATCTATACGATAGCGAGCGCGTTCCAACCGCTGCTGATGGGTAATCTCGTCGACTATGCGATAGGCGGCAAGGTGGGCGCGGTCAACAAGACCGGTGCGCTCTTCCTCAGTCTGATGCTGGTGTCGTGGGGTGCGCAGTACGTGCAGCTGACGAACATGGGCTGGATCGGCCATCGATTGCTGTTGACGCTGCGCACGCAGATGTTCGATCACCTGCAGCGGCTCTCGCTACGCTTCTATGACAACAACGAAGTCGGCCGTGTGATGTCGCGTATTACGAGCGACGTGACAACGCTGCAGGACCTACTGACAAGCGGCTCGCTGACGATCGTCGCAAACTTCCTGGGCATCTTCGTCACAGTCGGCATCATGGTCTACCTGGACGTGCAGCTGGCGCTGATCACGCTGGCCGTCGTGCCTTTCCTGGTCCTGGGCATGGCAGTCTGGCAGTCCTACGCGCGGCGCGCATTCGTCCGTGTGCGACAGGCGATCGCGATCGTGAACGGCAATTTGCAGGAGAACGTTTCCGGCGTGCGGGTGATCCAGAGCCTCTCACGCGAAGACGAGAACAGCAGGCGCTTCGAGAGCGTGAACCGCAACAACTTCAGCGCGAACGTCACCGCCGGCCGCGTGACGGCCGCCGTCATGCCGATGGTCGAGCTGAGCGTTTCGATTGCGACGGCGATGGTGATCCTCTACGGCGGCTACCAGGTGCTGGGCGGGTCGATGTCCGTCGGTGTTGTCGTGACATTTGCAATCTCCGTACAGCGCTTCTTCGACCCGATCCGCGACCTGGTGCTGCAGTACACGCAATTGCAACGCGCGATGGCCGGCGGCGAACGCATCTTCGAGGTGCTGGACACCGTCCCGGAGATCCAGGACGTGCCGGACGCCATCGATCTCGATGATGTGCGTGGCGAGGTCGAGTTCGACCGCGTCGGCTTCCGCTATGTCGAGGGCGTGCCGGTGCTGGAAGACTTCAGCCTGCACGCCAACCCGGGCGAGACGATCGCGCTGGTCGGTCAGACCGGGGCGGGCAAGACGACGATCACAGCGCTCGTCGCGCGCTTCTACGACGTGACAGAAGGCAGCCTGCTGATCGACGGGCATGACATCCGCAAGATCAAGCGGCACTCGCTGGCGCGGCGGATGGGTCTGGTGTTGCAGGAGCCGTTCCTGTTCTCGGGCACGGTGTTGGAGAACATCCGCTACGGCCGCCCCGAAGCGGCGCAAGCCGACGTCGAGCGGGCGGCGCAGGCGGTAGGCGCGCACGACTTCATCGTCCGGCTCGAACTTGGCTACGAGACGATGCTGCACGAGCGCGGCCAGAACCTCTCGGTCGGTCAGCGACAGCTGATCAGCTTCGCGCGCGCCGTCCTTGCCGACCCGCGCATCCTAGTCTTGGACGAAGCGACGGCCTATGTCGATACGCGCACGGAAGCCGTGATCCAGCGCGCGTTGCGCGAGCTGCTGCGCGACCGCACGTCGTTCGTCATCGCCCACCGGCTCTCGACCATCCGCAACGCGGACCGCGTGATCGTGATGGACCAGGGCCGCATCGTTGAACAGGGCAACCACGATGAGCTGCTGGCGCGCGGCGGCGTCTACGCGAAGCTTTACAAGATGACCTACGAAGAGCACAACGGCGAGAAGCCACCGTCCTACCTAGCCGGCACGGCCGCGCAGCCTGTCGTCGGCTAGCGCTGACAGGCGCGCCTTGACGCTCAGCAGCCGGTCGGCTAGCCTGAGACGAAGTGATGTCTAACACCTGTTCGCGGTCGATCAATGACATGTGGAGCTCGTCGTGCGGGCTTCGGCCTCACGCTGGCGTGGAGTACGCGACGTAAGGTCGCCGCTCGGAGGTAAGCTCAGCCCACTAGCCAGCAGGCGGTGGGCTTTTCGTTTGTAAGGGAGCGATGTGACGACGGAGACACAGGAGCTGCACCCCGCGCTGGGGGCGCCGCTGGCCGTTGAGCTGACGGAGCGCTGCCCCACGTGCGGCGCTGCCGTGCCGGCGGGCTTCCGCTTCTGCGGGCAGTGCGGCCGGGCGCTGGCAGCGACGCTGGCCCCCACACCGGGCGACGTGGTCACGATCGTCTTCATCGATGTTGTCGGATTCTCGACATTCGTCAGTCAGTCGAACGCCGATACGGTGCGCAGCGTGGTCCGCGTCTTCCACTGGCTGGTGCGCGAGCAGCTGGCGCGCTACGGCGGCTTTGAGGTGAAGCAGCTCGGCGACGGCTTCATGATTGCGTTCACCAGCCCGCGCAAAGCGATCGGCTGCACGGCGGACATCATGCGCGCGTGCGAGCCGCACGAGGACGGGACGGGGCTGCCGCCGGACGTGCGCCTCTGCGCTGGACTGAACAGCGGCGACGCGATCCGCGAGGGCGACGATTTCTTCGGCCATACCGTGAACGTCGCGTCGCGGATTGCGAGCCGCGCGATCGGCGGGCAGATCCTGGTGTCGGAGGCGACGCGCGCGCTCTCGGGCCGGATGGAGGGCCTGGAGTTCATCGACTTGGGCCGGCGGCGGCTGCGCGGGCTGAAGGACAGGCTGCGGCTGTTCGAGGTACGCTGGGAGCTGCGCTGGCGCTAGGCCGCCCCCGCGCCCGACCGCCCCAGGGGTCGGGGGTCGAGGGTCGCGGGTCGACCGCGCTAAGGGACGCTGGTCTCTTCTTTTTCGATCAGCTTGAAGTCTGACTCCGAAAGCGGGATCAACTCGCCCTTACGGTACGAGTCGAACAGCGAGAAGAGATCGCGCTTGTGGGGGCGCTTACGGCCGATCGGGCACGCCTGCCACGCTTCGTAATCTTCGTCGCAGTAACCCCAGCGGCGCTCGCCGCACTTCGGCTGAAGATAGCGGCCCAGCTCCGGGAAGCGACGGTTGATCTCCGCCCGCATGAGCGAGGCGACCTTGCGGAACTCCCACTGCGCCCGCGTGCAGAGCCGCAGGTCGCAGATGTGCAGCATCTCCTGGAAGTTCACGACGACTTTGAAGTTCGTGCTGGTCGCGTTGGGCAGGATGAAGCGCGCGTCCTCGGCGGGCACGCCGGCGTCGAGCATCTCCTGGTAGAGCTTGCCGAGCTGGGTGAACGTTGCGTCCATCTTGTCGCCGAGGCCAGCGCGCTGCACGGACTCCGGCATCGCGTAAGGGAAGCTGGCGTCCTTGAACTTGACGTAGCGCTGGCTCTGCTGCTCGAAGCTGATGCCGATGCGGTGACGGACGAACTGGTGGCTGAACGCGCGGCTGACGCCGGAGATGCCGAACTCGAACCAGACCTGCTCCAGCGGCGAGCTGTGGCCGGTCTGGAGCCGGCGCTCGATGAAGTCGGCCATCTGCTGGTGCGTGATGCGACCGTCCTGGATGCGCCGCTCGATCTGCATCGGCGTCAGAGAGGAGTAGGCCGTCCGATAGGCGATGTAGAGCGACTTCGTCGGGTCCTGCGTGTGGTCAAGCAGCTTGACTTGGATGGCCATGGGAATCCATGGCATTGTAGCGCAGGCCGCCGCGCCGAACGAGCGTTCTTATGTAGTTTTCGGCGCGGCGAAGCGGAAGGATGCCGGCCCCACGGTGAGCAGGTCCCCTTCGTCAAGCGCCGCCCAGGTGAGCGGGCTGCCGTTGAGCAGCACGGCGCCTTCCGGGCCCAGCGCATGAACGAGAAAGCGGCCCTTGTTCCGCCAGACCCGGGCCTCGATGCGGCCGGCGGCGCGGACGACAATATCGCAGGCCGGCTGGGTACCGATGCGCAGCGGCCGCTCGGCGAGAGGCACGGTTGTGCCGTCTTCGCCGACGAGGGCGGGCTGGACGGACCGCTCCCCTAACTCCTCCCCCGCGGGGGGAGGGGACCCGCGATCGTCTTCGCGGGGGACGAGGAGCTCTTCGTAGGCGGAGATCGGCGACACGTCGACCGCTGCTTCTTGTTCGACCCTCACCCCCGAACCCTCTCCCGCTCGCGGGAGAGGGGAGGCGCTTTCTCCTTGGCTAACGCCGAGTAGCTCTTCGTAGGCCGACAGCACAGCGGAGCCGGCACGTGGCGACCTAGAGGCCGCCGCTACGCTGCCCGTTGGGACGACAGGCGCTTGGTCTTCAGCTGTCGGCGGTGCCGGCTGCCTCACAGCGGAGCCGGCACGTGGCGACCTAGAGGCCGCCGCTACGCTGCCCGTTGGGACGACAGGCGCGTCGCCGCGCCAGAAGCGATACGCCGCGTCGACGGCGGCGCGCGGCGCTTCGGCGCGGAGCTGGAGCAGCTCCCACGGGCTCGCCCGGTGCGACGGCGTGTCGCTTTGCGGCGGAACAACGAATGTCCCACGCTCCAGGGCGCGTGTGATCGTTTCGTACGCGTCCCGCAGGCGACGGTCGTCCGCGCGCTCGACGCGCAACGCGGCGTAGACGCCGTCGATCAGCTCTCGCGGGGCGCCGGGCAACAGACAGAGCACGCGAAACGCCTCGTCGAGGGGTGTTCGCTCGTCAACAGATGTTTCCGCCGTCATGACTTGCTCAGGAAGGCGTAGACGCTGACGATGATCGGGCCAAGGATGAACATGAAGAGCGACGGCATGAGGCAGAACACGAGCGGAAACACCATCCGGACCGAGGCGCGGCGGGCGTCTTGCTCGGCGCGCTGGCGGCGGCGCGTGCGCAGACGCTGCGACTGCGCGCGCAGCACCTTCGCGGCGCTGGTGCCGAGCTGCTCGGCCTGAGCGAGCGCCGTCGCGAGCGAGCGCATGTCGTCGAGCTGGGTGCGCTCGGCCAGATCGAGCAGACCGTCGCGGCGGCCCTTGCCCAGCCCCACCTCGCGCAGGAGCTGGCGGACTTCGTCCGAGAGCGGGCCGGACTGCTTCTCGACTACGCGATAGAGGGCGCCTTCCAGGCCGAGCCCGGCCTCGACACAGAGCGTGAGCAAGTCGAGCGTGTCCGGCAGCGAACGCAGCATCGCTGCCTGACGCGCCTTCGCTTTCGCGGCGAGCCAGAAGACGGGCAGGTAAGAGCCCAGCCCGGCGATGATCACGCCGGCGAGCAGCGCAATGAGCGGCGGCCTGCCGTGGGACGCGGCGAGGATCAGGCCGAAGTACCCGGCGCCGAAGAGGGTAGCCGAGCAGACGATCAGCGTGTAGAACGTCAGCGCGCTGAACGGTTGACCGGCCAGGAGCAGACGCCCTTCTGTGCGCCGGAGGAACGCAGCGGGCAAGAGTGACGCCGACCAGCCACCAACCGCGTCGATCAGGGGCGCCAGAACGCGCCGTCTGAACGGCAGTGCGTTCGAAGAAGCCGCGCCGCTGCTTGCGCCGAGCGCGCGCACGCGTGCGTCCGCCGGCCGCGCGACGCGCTGCGCGATGCCGCCGGCCAGGAGCGCAACGGCGGCAAAGGTGCAGGCGGCCGCGGCGAACGGCAGCATTACACCTGCACCCGCAGCGCCCGCCGGATCCAGAGGAAGCCAACGACTTGCAGGCCGGCCGCGATACTGAGCTGCACCTGGCCGGCCGGCTCGGTGAACAGCTTCGACCACGTGGCCGGCATGATCGCGAGCAGCAGGAGGCCGATCGCGATGGGATAGAGCGAGAGGATGAGGCCGGTGAGCCGTTGCTGCGCCGTGAACGTCTGTACGTCGCCGCGGATGCGCTCGCGCTCGCGCAGCGTCTCGGCGGCCTGCTCCAGCACTTCGGCCAGGCTGCCGCCGGTGGTGCGCTGCACCAGCATGGCAGTCACGACCATATCGAGATCGACGCTGGCTACGCGGTGCGTCACCTCCAGGAGCGCACCCTCCACGGGCGCGCCCAGGCGCACGTCGTTGAGGAACGCGAGCAGCTCGTCGCTCAGCGGCGGGCCGAGCTGGCGCGCAGCCGCCTCGATACCGTGCTGAAGCGCGAAGCCCGCGCGCAGCGACGACGCGAGCGACGGTAAGAACTCGACGAGCTGCTTCTCGATGCGCACCACGCGCCGGCGCGTCAGCGAGCGCAAGAGTACGGCGGGCGCCGCGAAGGCGACAGCGGCGCAGAACAGCCCGACGATGACCGCCGGCGCGCTTGCCCCGAGCAGCAGCGGAGGCGCGGCGAACGCGACGCACACGAGCAGCAGCCGCGCGAGCAGATACTCCCCGGCGCGGAGCTGGAGCCCGGCTCGTTGTAGCTGTTCTGTCGTGGTCTCCGCCCAGCGGCTGCCGTCGAGCAGCCGTCGTAGCGTTGGTATCGATGACACCGGTCGCCGGAGCGAGGGGCCGGCCTCCTCGGCCAGCGCCGGGCTTGCGCCAGCCGCCATCCTGCGTACTCGCACGTCCGCGCCGGAGCGCGCGAACACCGGCATGCTGACGCCGGCCGCCGCGGTGACCAGCGCGAGCAAGACGAACAGCGCGGCGGCGGCAGGGATCATCGTCTCACCATCGGCTCGTCGCTGCCCAGCGGGGCGAGGCGCCTTCCGCCTGGCCGCGCAGGTCGGGAGCGATGCCGGTTGAACGGAGCGCGCCCGCGCCCGCATCGCCCTCGAAGCGGAACAGCTCCTGCATCATGATCACGTCCCCTTCCAGATTCGCGATCTCGCTCAGCGAGACGACGGCGCGGCGGCCGTCGCTGAAGCGCGCCAGGTGGACGACCAGGCGCAGGGCGGAGGCCATCTGCTCGCGGATCACGCGCAGCGGCAGCTCCAGCCCGGCCATCAGCACCATGTTTTCGATGCGCGCCAGCGCGTCGCGAGCGGAGTTCGCGTGCACCGTCGTGAGCGATCCTTCGTGGCCGGTGTTCATCGCCTGCATCATGTCAAACGCCTCGCCGCCGCGCACCTCGCCGACGATGATGCGGTCCGGACGCATGCGCAGCGCGTTGCGCAGCAGGTCGCGCTGCGTCACCTCGTTGCGCCCTTCGGCGTTCGGCGGCCGCGCCTCCATCGCGACGGCGTGGCGTTGTTGGAGACGCAGCTCGATCGGGTCTTCGATCGTGATGATGCGCTCGCCGTCCGGGATGAACGCCGAAAGCGCGTTGAGCAGTGTCGTCTTACCCGTGCCGGTGCCGCCCGACACGACGAGGTTCGTCCGCGAACGTACGCGCTCGCGCAGAAACTCGACAAGCTCGGCGCTCACCGTGCGGTTCGCCAGCAGGTCGTCGATCGTGTGGCGGTCGGGGCGGAACTTGCGGATCGTCAGCGTCGGGCTGCGCGGCACCAAGGGCGGGATGACCGCGTTCACGCGCGAACCGTCGGGCAGCCGGGCATCTACGTACGGTGACGACTCGTCGACGCGGCGGCCAAGCGGCGCGATGATGCGATCGACGATGCGCAGGATGTGCGCTTCGTCGCGGAAACGCGCCTGCGTTTCGTGGATCACGCCGTCGCGTTCGACGTAGACCTCGTCCGGCGCGTTGACCATCACCTCGGAGATCGTCGCGTCGTCGATCAGCGGCTGAATCGGGCCGAGGCCGACGGCTTCGTCCAGCACGGCCTTCATCACGGCCTCGCGGAACTCCCCGTACAGTCCCGGCGCCAGCTCCGTCAGGAGCGCGCGCACCGTCGCCTCGATGGCGGAGCGGGCGGTGGCGCGCGGTTGGCGGTCCAACGCCGCCAGGTCGATCTCGCGGATCAGACGCTGGTGGACCGCGGCGACCAGCGCGGAGCCCTCAATGTGGGACTCGGTTGTCGATAGCCGGGCCGCGGTATCGAGGGTCATATTGGAGCCTCCCGGACGGCGAGGCGCGGCTCGGCCTGCCGGTCCGGCCCTCTGCCGAACAGCTTGAACCGTGCGCCGTTACGCGCCGGCGCCGGTATGGCGCCCGTGAGGAGACCGGCCAGCTCGCGCAGGCTGGCCGCCGCCGGGCTGCGCGGCTCCGCATCGACGAGCGGCTGGCCGAGCTGCGCCGCGCGGCGCAGGCGGCGGTCGTAGGGCACGCTCCAGAAGATGGGACGGCCGAGCGCCTCCTCCACGCTGCTCGGGCGCACGTCCGAGTCCGCCGACGAGACGTTCAGGACAAGCCGGATGCGGTCTTCGGCCAGGCCGATCCCGGCCATCGCGTGCAGCGCCTGCAACGAATCGTGCACGCTGGCGTACTCCGGCGCCGTCACCCAGAGGACCTGCGCCGCACTCTGGAGCGCCGCGACCGTCACGTCGCTGAGCGTGCTGCCGGTGTCGACGACGATGACGTCGAACTGGCGCGCGAGCTGCACGATGAGCTGGCGGAGCGCGTCGCCCGCGACCGAGCGCCATTCGAGCGGGTTGGCCGGTGCGGGCAGCACCGCCAGGCCGCTCGCGTGCTCGCTTAACAGCGACTTGAGCTGCGCGCCCTCCCCTGCGCGCAACGCATCGATCAGCGTCGGCGTCTTCGCGACGGCGAGGCTCTCGGCGGCGTCGCCGAACGTATCGTCCGCGTCGATGAGCACAGTCGCCTGTCCCTGCCGCGCGACCGCGACGGCGAGGTTCGTCGCAACCGAGGTCTTGCCGACACCGCCCTTCGCGCCAAACACCGTGATCACAAGTCCCTGCGGGCCGAGCCCGCCGCCTGCGCCAAGGCGGCGCCGCTCTTCCGACTCCAGCGCCTCGTTCAGCGAGCGGCGCAGCTCCGCCGCGTCGAACGGCGCGCAGATGAAGTCGCGCGCGCCGGCGAGCATCGCCTTGCGCACGAGCGCGAGATCGGACGTCGCCGCGTAGGCGACGAGCGGCGTTTCGGGCAGCGAGCGCGTGAGCGACTCGACGGTGAGCAGCGCCCGCGAGAACGGCTCTCGCAAGCCGCAGACGATCGCGTCGGGCTGCAGCTCCACCGCCGCCGCGATCGCTTCCGTGCCGGGCGCGACCCGGCCGGCGACCTCAAAGGCCGCCTGACGCACCAGGCCTTGCACCTGGAAGCGCGCTTCCGGGTCCTGATCGATGACGAGAACGCTCAATGCCGTGGCCATCGTTACTCCTCCTGCGCCGGCGTGCTCACCGGCAGCCGCTGCTCACCCAGCAGCGGCGTATCAACGTCGCCGGCGGGCCGCAGGCTGAGCCAGACCTTACCGTTCTCCTGCGCCAGCGCGAGCAACTGCGCGTCCGCCGGGCCGACGGCCAGCGTCACCGTGCGGGCGTCCGGCTGGCGCTCGGCGTCTTGTTGTGCGGAAGCCGTGTTGCTCGCATCCGTGCCGGGAGCGGGCTGTGGCGCCGGCCGCTGGGCTTCCTGCCCCACGGCCAGCACCACGACGTTCTGCAACAACGTCACGGCCTTCGCCGCGCCCGCCGCGTTCTCTCCGAACACGCCGATGACATCGACGCGGTTGCCCGGCAGCAGCAGGCCGCCCACACCCGTCACCTCACTCACCTCCACGGCGACCGCGCGGCGGCCGGGCGGCAGCGCGTACGAGATGTCGTCGTCGTTCGGCACGGCGGCGGCACCCAGCAGACTCTCCGTGACCTGCTGGCCCTGCGAGACGGGGTAGCGCGTCACTTGGCCGACGAGCGCATCCGTGCGCCCGTACGCGCCGCTCAGCGCTACGCCCTGCGGAATGAGCTGTACCTTGAGCGTGTCGCCTGTCAGTGTTGTGTTCGTCAGCAAGTCGTGCGCGGCGACGACGACGGGCACCAAGCCCGCCGAGTTGCCGGTGCCGTCGTTCGCGCGGCTCTGCAGCGCGACGAACACCAGCACGGCCGCGATTACGGCGAAGGCGCCCGCCGCGACGATCAGGACGCGGCTTTTCGTTTCCGGCGCCGCTCCGACAGCGATGACTCGTGCCATGCGTGATACTCCTTACTCCAGCAGGCGCCGACCGACCATGCGCGCGGCGATCTCTCGGAACGTGCCGGGCAGCTCGCTTGCGCCCTCCACGAGGAAGTAATGGTCCGGCGATGACGCGATGCACTTGAGCAGCCGCTGGTCGGCGACGCTGTCCGGCTGCTGATCACCGATGCCCGGGCAGTAGCCCGCGCTCGCCTGCGTCCGGCCGTCGTCGGCGCCGCACACGTGAAAGCCGACGACGTAGATCTCCACGGGCCGCAGCGTGCCCGAGGGATGCTTGAGCGCGTTCGCCTGCTGGTTCGTCCTGGCGTCCAGGTCCCGTTCGCCCGCCGCCGGGGCCTGATTCGGACACGCGCTCGTCCCCGAAATCGTCGAGGGACGGCAGCTCGGTGGTGGACTCAGCGGCGGGTACGGGGTGCCGCCGTAGGTGAAGTTGTTGTCGCCGTCGGACAGTATGACAATCGTCCTGCGCACACCGGCGCCGGGCTGCGCCGCCGGCCCGAAGAACATGCGGCGCGCCTCGAAGAGGGGCAGACACACGTTGGTATCGCCCATCGCACTCGTGCCGTTGATCTGCGCGTGTACGAGCGACCTGCTCGTGGTGAGATCGGTGAGGCCGCTCTGACGCGGCACGCAGTCGTTGGGCCGGGGCGCAGGCGGCGTCCAGTCCGGCGTGTAGCAGTAGTTGTAGGCCGTGTAGCCAACCTGGATGTGTCCGTTCTGCTGGTCGAACAGGAAGTCGGCGAACTGGCCCGCGGCGTCCTTGGCCTCGACCATCCCCG
>JBIOYF010000082.1:0-7596 GCA_044870035.1 Dehalococcoidia bacterium | reverse complement strand
CGGAGCGCGCGGGCAGCGGGCCGCAGCACATGGGCTTTCACGTCGATCACGCCGTCGAGCATGGCGCTGCGATCAAGGACGTCGAGGCGGCGGGCGGCAGCGTCGTCGAACGCGGTGAGCACGGCCCGGGCATCCCGTTCGCACGCGTCGCGGACCCGGACGGAAATGTGTTTGAGATCTAGCGGCGAACCCCTCCCGTAAAGGAGAGGGGAGGTAGTTCCGAAGCATGAAAACTGCCGCCATCATTCTCGCTGCCGGCGAATCGACGCCTCCCTCACCCCAAGTTGGAGAACGCACGCACGTAGATCTACAGGTCGCCCCTCTCCCGCCACGAGAGAAGGGCCGGGAGTGAGGGAGTGACTAACGCAGTCCTTCTCGCCACCAGCCGATCGACAAACGTAGAACTGAACCAGCGACCAGCAACCAGCGACCAGCAACCATGACTGCTGCCATCCTTCTCTCCGCCGGCGAATCGACGCGGATGGGGCGGCCGAAGGCACTGCTGCCGTGGGGCGACACGACGCTGTTGCAGTACCAGGTCGACGAGCTGCGCGCGGCGGGCGTCGACGACGTGGTGGTTGTGCTCGGGCACGACGCGGAGGCGGTCCGAGCCGCCGTGCCGCCGTCCGCGCGCGTCGTCGTCAACGAAGCGTACAAACTAGGCCGCGCGTCGTCGCTGCGGGCGGGCGCGGCGGCGCTCGACGAGACGGCGGACCCGATCGTCGTGCTCGGCGTCGATCAGCCGCGGCCGCGCGGGGTGCACCAGCGTCTGCTGGCGGCGCAACGCGAGAGCGGCGCGCTGATCACGGTGCCGGCGTCGGACGGGAGGCGCGGGCACCCGGTGGTGCTGGCCGGCGCGCTGCTAGGCGAGCTGCGAGACGCCTCGGAGGAGCGGCGGGGTTTGCACGGTGTGATCGAGGCGCACGCGTCGGACGTGCACGAGCACCCGTTCGTGATGCTGGCGCACGAATCGATGGCGAACGAACCAGACCTGACGGCGCTGATGGTGCTGGTCGACATCAACACGCCGGAGGACTACGAGGAAGCGCGGACGCTGTTCGGCATGAGAGCGTAACGGTCCGCGGGTTGAGGACCCGCGGCTGCCGTCCGAACTTGTAGCCGAGGCTTTCCAGCCTCGGCGGGCGCCCTCACCCCTAGCCCCTCTCCCACATGCGGGAGAGGGTGATGGCAGTCGGGTGAGGGTAGTCGGCTTGACTACGTTCGGGGAGGGTCTATAATGCGGATGCCCCTGGGTGGCCGGGGCGCCAGGCAGGTATCCCGTCGTACCGGTACAGGAAGGAGCAGCGCTCTTGGCCGAAACGCAGACCGAGACGAAACAACGGCGACCAATCCTCCCCTTCCTCCGCATTCCGGAGGACTCCAGCGAAAAGCCATACCTCGTCGGCAGCAAGTGCAAGAACTGCGGCGCCGTCTACCTCGGCGGCCGCATGGGTTGCAGCCGCTGCCTGTCGACGGAGCCGATGGAGGAAGTCAGGCTAAGCGATCGCGGCGAGCTGCACGTGTTCTCGATCGTGCACCAGTCGGCGCCGGGGATCCCCGTGCCGTACGTTGCAGCGATCGTTGACCTGCCCGAAGGTGTCAGCGTTCGCGCCAACATCGAGGGCGTGGAGCCGGACCCGAAGAACCTCAAGTTCGGCATGCCGGTCCAGATGTACACGGAGACCGTGCACGTCGACAAAGAAGGCAACGAGATCGTCGCGTTCAAGTTCCGCCCAGCGTAGGGCGCAGACGGGCGCGAGGCAGCCCGGTCCAAGGAGGAGACAATAATGCGTGACGTAGCAATCATCGGGGTGGGCATGCTGAAGTTCGGCCGCTACCCCGAGAAAGACCTGCCGGAGCTGGGCGCCCAGGCGATCCTGCTGGCGTTGAACGACGCCGGCGTCTCGCTCAAGGACGTCGAGATCATGGTGAGCGGCAACCTGTATCAGGCGAACGCGACGGTGGGTCAGCGGATCTTGAAAGAGATCGGTCAGACGGGCATCCCCGTGATCAACGTCTCGAACGCGTGCGCCACCGGCTCAACGGCGTTCCGCGAAGCGTACTACTCGGTCGCGTCCGGCGCGTACGACATGGCGCTGGCGGTTGGCTCAGAGCAGATGGGCAAGATGGGCTTGCTCGGCGGTGGAGGAGGCGGTCGCAGCGGCCCCTCGCCGGAGGGGATCGTCGGCTCCGGGCTGATGCCGGCGGTCTTCGGCCAGGCCGGCGTCGAGCACATGCGCAAGTACGGCACCACGATGGAGCAGTTCGCCAAGGTGGCCGTGAAGAACCACAAGCACTCTATGGCGAACCCGTACTCGCAGTACCAGGTCGAAACGTCGCTCGAGGACGTGATGAACGCGCGCATGGTAGCCTGGCCGAACACGCTGTACATGTGCTGCCCCACGGGGGACGGCGCAGCCGCGGCCATCCTGGTGCCGTACGACAAGGCGGCGAAGTACACGACGAAGCCGATCAAGGTCGCAGCGTCCGTGCTGACGTCCGACCCGTGGTCGGAGCGCGACCTGACCCTGCCCGACGTGAACACGCTCACTCGAAACGCCGCCAAGGAGGCCTACGAGAAGGCGGGCGTCGGCGCGAAGGACCTGAACCTCGTCGAGCTGCACGACTGCTTCGCCACGGCGGAGCTGCTGCACTACGAGAACCTCGGGCTGTGCGCCGACGGCGAAGCCGGGCGCATGATCGACGAGGGCGAGACGATGATCGGCGGGCGCGTCGCGGTCGCCCCGAGCGGAGGGCTGCTCTCCAAGGGGCATCCGCTGGGCGCGACGGGCGTCGCGAACATCGTCGAGGTCGTCTGGCACCTGCGCGAGCAGGCGGGCGCGCGCCAGGTCGAGGGCGCGAAGGTGGGTCTGGCGCACGTGATCGGCCTGGGCTCCGCGTGCACGATCCACATCATGACGCGCTAGCGCCGGCACCGCGGACTGAAGTCCGCGGCTTGAGTAACGAAAAAAGAGGAGGGGCCGCTCGGAAGGGCGGCCCTTTTGCAGATCGGCGTGTCGCTGGCCTAAGGCGACTCGAAGACGATCGAGCGCGGAGAAGCCA
Source organism: Dehalococcoidia bacterium (assembly GCA_044870035.1). Classification (GTDB taxonomy): domain Bacteria; phylum Chloroflexota; class Dehalococcoidia; order DSTF01; family RBG-16-68-14; genus JBBDXS01. The sequence goes on along the minus strand of JBIOYF010000082.1, from coordinate 4,533 downwards.
CATCGATGAGCAGCACACCCCGCGACGGGTGGATGAAGCCTGTGATACACAGCATCGTGCCGAACTCTACCTCTCGATAGACGAGCCACGCGTCCTTCGCGTCCGGTCTCGTGATTCGCGCGAGCAGCTTGCCCGGCGCTCCCACCTCCAGCACGGCCTGCTGCCCGTTCGGGCTGATCCGCGTGCCGACGAGCGGTGCCCTGATCGTCTTGCTCGTGCCCACGTTTAGGCCGGCGGTCTCCCATGGGACAGCATCTGGACACGGAGCGGATGCCGCAAATACCCAGTGATCGGCGGCAGCGGGAGCGTCGCCAGGCGTGGCATGGTACGCCCCGGCGCCATACTGCAACACGCAGTCCTGCTCCTGAGGTGGCGCCAGTCCAGGCCGCACGGGGACCACCGTAGCTTCCGGATAGAGCAAGTGAACGAACGCCGGAGCTACGTACGAGTCTCCACGAATTGGGAGACGGAAAAGAAACACCTTGCCGCCTCGCTCAAGTACGGGGCACTCCGTGCGAAACTCGTGCCTGATCTCTAGCAGTTGGTCCGCGTAGCCGGGGAGCCAACGCTGGGCATCAATGGTTTTAGGCACAAAAGCGATCGCAAGGCCCGCAAGGACCGTGGGAAGCGCCGCCGCTCCGAGCAGTATGTGGCGCATGGATAGCCAGCGCACGAACATCATGATCAGTACACCAACGAAGCCAGCCCAGGTAACAGTAGCTAGGTACACCCATCGGGGCGAGAACACCTCTGGAGTTAGGAAGCTTGAAGGAATTAGCGCAAGGACCGTTGAGGCAAACAAGGCCGGGAGCGCCCACGACCGGCGAAAAAGCGCGATACCTGCTGCAAGACTGAAGCTCGAGAGCACCGCCCACTGGGCCGGCGTCACCCAAGAGCCGGATGACGTCCGGTACGGCAGGCTGAGCCAGCGCAGGCGATCGCCCAGCCTCTCGAACACACGGTAGTCAACCTGGTAGTTGCCAGTACTTGGAGCAAAGTAGACTTGGGAGAACTGAAGAAGAACGAATGCCCCGTCCACGGCGGCAAAGGGAAGTAAGCCCAGCAGAAACCGGCGGGCTTCGTACAGGTCTCGTGGCGGTCTTGCGGCTAGGCCCACCACGGCCATAATCGCGGGGACCGAGACACTGGCTTCCTTCGACAAGAGTGCGCCAGCGAAGGCAAACGTGCCCACCAGCAGCGTTCCCGCCCTGCCTTCGCCATCGAGGTACCTTAGGAAAAGGAGTACTGCTGCGATTGAGAAGAAGACAGAGAAGAGTTCCGTGGCCGCCGAGATCCACGTCACCGCAACCGCGTACGTAGGCGCAACAGCAAAGAGGAGACCCGCGACCGCCCCTGCGGTCAGGGAACGGCTGAGTCGCCGAACGATGAGTACCGTGCAAGCCGCAGTAGCCCCGTGGACCAGCAGGCTAACGACATGGTAGGCCGTGGCTTCGAGATGGAAGACCCGGAGCATGGAGAAGAAATACAAATCAATCAGCGGGCGCCAGTATCCGGTAGGGCCATCGGGGAGCGTGAATGCCCCTTTAACGAAGTCCAGGAAGTCAGGGTTAGCGGCTACTTGAAGCCAATCGACGTCGTCAGCAGCGAACCAAACGTTGAGAAACTGGCCATAGACAACCGCGGCAGCGGCAAGGGGAAGCGACAGCGCGGCGGCGGTCACGAGCCGGCGGGCCCAGGCGGCGCGCTCTACCGTCTCCCAAGAGCGTGACAAGCGCGCCAGCCGGCCGTTCAGAGAACGGACGGTCGCGGCACTATCCACTCAGAGGCTCCCGGATCTTCGCGGCCACCACCCGTCCTACCACACAACGCATGCGGGATGACACAATATTACAGCTTAGGAGGGCCTCCATAACAAGTCAATCTCACCGGTGGCATGATGGGCTACTTGACAGAAGCCCCGTCCTTCGGCTGAAATAGGGGCCCGTGACCCAGGAAGCGTCGCGGGGCTGGGGGACGGAGCCCATCGGCGCGCTGCAGGAACGCTACGGCCAGGCGATCGTCATCGGGTTGGCGGCGCTGCTCGCCGCCGCGCTCGTTGCGTTTGCCCTGGAGCGCCGCGACGGTCCCAAGCCGCTCGAGATCACGGCGCAGGGCACGCCGACGGCCAGCGGGCCAATCGAAGTCTATATCACCGGCGCGGTCGCCCGGCCCGGCGTCTACGAGCTGCTGGCGGGCGACCGGGTCGTCGATCTGCTCTACAAAGCGGGCGGGCAGTCGCCCGACGCCAACCTGGAGGCGATTAATCTCGCCGTCCGGCTGCACGACGAAGATCAGGTCATTGTGCCGCGTGCCGGTCAGGCCGTCGCCGGCGGCGTGACGAACGGCCGGTCGTCGCAGGTCGCCGGTGTGAGCAGCGCCGCTCTCGTCAACGTCAACACGGCGTCCGCGAGCGAGCTCGACGCGCTGCCCGGCATCGGCGAGGTGTACAGCCAGCGCATCGTTGAGAACCGCGCGGCCAAGGGCCTCTTCGCCTCGCTGGACGACCTGGTCAACCGCGACATCATTCCGCGCGGCACATACGACAAGATCCGCGATCTGATCACGATCGGCCCGTGACCCTCCTCTACCTTGCAGCGGCCTGGCTGCTGGGCACGGCGGCCGGCGCAGCGAGCGGCGACGTGTGGTGGCCGGGCGTCGCGGCGATCGCCGTCGCGGGCGCGACCTCATCGCTTCTGCGTGGCGGGCCGCGATTCGCGCTGATCGGCGCGCTGGCGGCCGGGCTGTTCGTCGCAGGCGGCTACCGCTACGTCGAACACGTGCCGCCGGACGAGCCGCGGGGCGTCGCTGTCTATAACGACGGCGCGCCGGTGCGTTTTCGCGCGCTCGTGTCGGACGAGCCGGACGTGCGCGGCCGCGTCCAGCACGTGCGGCTCTCGGTGCGAGAACAGTTCGTAAACGAGCACTGGCAGGCAAGCAGCGGCGGCGTGCTGCTGCGCACCGGGCAGTTCCCCCGATACGAGTACGGCGACATCGTCGACGTCACGGGAAAACTAGAGACGCCGCCCTCGTTCCCCGACTTCGACTATCGAGAATACCTGTCGCTGCATGGCGTGCAGTCGATCGTCGCGTACCCGGACGCGCACACAACAGCGACCGGCCAGGGCAACCGCGCGAAGCAGGCGCTCTTGGACGTGCGCAACCGCCTGGGCGACGCGCTGGAGCGAGCGCTGCCCGAGCCCCAAGCATCGCTGGCGGAGGGCATCTTCATCGGCCGGCGCGCGTCGATACCGGACGATCTGACCAACGACATGAACGCGACGGGCACGTCGCACCTCGTGGCGGTTTCGGGACAGAACGTCGCGATCGTCGCGGCGCTGACCATCAGCGGGCTGGCGTGGCTGATCGGAAGGCGGCGCGCGGCGCTCGTCGCGCTCTTCTCGATTGCGGCCTACACGTTGCTGACGGGCGCTTCGCCGTCGGTCGTCCGCGCGGCGATCATGGGCGGCTTGTTCGTCCTCGCTACGCTGGCGGGGCGGCCGGGCAGCGCGGCGACGGCGATCGCGCTGGCCGCGGCGATCATGGCCGGCATCGATCCGCTCGTCGTGCACGACGTCTCGTTCCAGCTCAGCTTCGCCGCGATCGTCGGGCTCGTGTACCTCGCGCCGGCGTTCGAGGCTTACGGCGGCGAGCTGCTGCGTCGCGCCGGCAGCGATCCGTCGGGCAACGGCGTGGCGTCGTTCCTGCTGGAGAACCTCTCGATCACGCTCGCTGCTATCGCGGCGACACTGCCGCTGACCGCGCTCCACTTCGGGCGCGTTTCGATCGTGGCACCGCTCGCGAACCTGCCGCTCGTGCCGGCGTTTCCCATCATTCTGGCCAGCTCGGGCGTGACGGCGGTCGCCGGCGTGATCTGGGAGCCGCTGGGCGAAACGACGTCGTGGTTCTCGTACGCAACGCTGACGTACATGATCGAGACCGCCCGCTTCTTTGCCGGCCTGCCCGCGGCCTCCGTCCGCGTCGACAACTTCGGCCGCTGGCACGCCGCGATCGCGTACGTTGCGCTGGCCGCGCTCGCCTGGCGGCTGGCTCGACGCCCCACGCCGCGCGAGCCGGTGCGGCGCGGTGGTCCCGTCCTGCGGCCGGTCTGGCTGCTGGCGGGCGGGCTGGCAGTCGCGTCAACGCTGGCGTGGAGCGCGGCGCTGGCCGGCCACAGCGGCGGCCGCCTCACCGTGAGCGTGCTCGACGTCGGTCAGGGCGACGCGATCTTGATCGAATCGCCGGACGGCCGTCACGTGCTCATCGACGGCGGCGTGAGCGGGCTGCTGCTGTCCGAGCGCTTGGGCGAGGAGCTGCCCTTCTGGGAGCGGACGATCGATCTCGTCGCGCTCACGCATCCGCAGGAGGACCACGTCGGCGGCCTGATCGACGCGCTGGAGCGCTACGAAGTGCGCCAGGTGATCGCCTCCCCGTACTCCAGCGACAGCGCCGTCTACCGCGAGTGGCGCGACGCGATCGACCGCGAGGCGATCCCCTATCGAGAAGCAACCGTCGGCGACGCGATCGATCTCGGTG
>JBIOYF010000081.1:0-2503 GCA_044870035.1 Dehalococcoidia bacterium | reverse complement strand
GCGGCGTTCGCGGGCAAGGGCGCCGAGCTGACGCATACGCTCGATCCGACGCCGGACTTCCACCCGAACGACGCCGGCCACCGCGCGATAGCGGACGCGTTCCTTAAGGTGCTGGGCCTTTCGACGGCGGATGAGGCGAACGGATAAACGGAGTGGGTAGCGGCGTATCGGCGAAGCGTAACGTCCGCAACGTGTCACCCTGAGTGAAACGAAGGGTATGTCAGCTCTACAGACGCTCACGCGGTGATGGAGCGAGGCCGGAAAGCCTCGCCTACATGCCTGGACTAGCGCGCCACCGTCTTTCTCACATGCGACGCGTGCTCGCGCTCGTGGTTGCTCTCGTTCTCTAGCAGGCTGATCACGCTGTACTCTTCGTGGCCGACCTTGCCGATCCGGTAGAACGTCTCCTCATCGACCCCGTCGAGCGATGCCAGCAGCGCCGAACGGGACCCCGCCAGCTTATCGAGCGCGGCCGCCGTGTCCGCGGGAGAGCTCTCCGGAATGTCGCCGGGCCCCTGCTGTCCGCGCAGGAAGGCAACGATGCGCGCGTAAGCCTGTTCGGAGTAGATCACGTGCTCCAGGATGCGCCGGACGCTCCATTCGCCTCGCCGCGTCTTGTCGAGATCATCGACTGTTAGCAGACCAACCACTTCGAGCAGTTCACGCCGCGCGCTGTCGAGCTCCTTAAGACACTCTCTCATGTCGCGTTCGAACTCTTCGCTCATGATGCGCTCCTCTCGCAGTATGCCTTCATGCCCTCGCCCTCCTGACGGACGTTGCGCCGGAAGATGCGCGCGAGCGCCGGCGCCATCAGCAGCCACATCGGGCCGGACGCTTGTAGCGAGAGCGTCACGCGTGTGCCGCTGCCCTCCGGCTCGACCACGTGGCCCGCCGAAAGACGAACGCCGGGCAGCATGTTCGCGTCCCACGTGAACGAGCGGCCCTCGGTGTACTCGACGACGGTCCAGCGCGCGCCGAAGAAGCCCTTCGGCGTCACGCGCGCGCTGCTGCCCAGCGCGAGCGGTCCCTGCTCGCGCCCGACGATGCTCTGGAACTGCGGCGCGAACTCCGGCCAGCGCTCGACGTCGACCATGGCGCGCCAGACGCGCTCCGGCGCCGCGTTGATGTGGACGGTGTGGGAAATTGAGAGCATGGAACGATTGTAGCAGGGTCGCGGGTCGGGGGTCGGGGGCAACGGGCGGTGTGGTCGTCCCTGCGCGGCCACCAGATCCTTCGCTTCGCTCAGGATGACAACGGGGCTAGATCAGCCCTACGTCGCGCAGGACGCGCTCCGTCGTCACGCCGATCTCGGCGGGCGATTCGCAGATCGTCGCGCCGGCAGCCGAGAGCGCATCCTTCTTCGCCTGCGCCGTGCCCGTGTTGCCCGCGATGATTGCGCCCGCGTGACCCATCCGCCGGCCCGGTGGCGCCGTCGCGCCCGCGATGAACGCGATGACCGGCTTACGCATGCCGCTGATGTAGTCGGCCGCGTCCTGCTCCGCGCTGCCCCCGATCTCGCCGATCAGCACCACCGCCGCCGTCTGCGAATCGCGGTCGAACAGCTCCAGCGCTTCGCGCTGCGTCGTCCCGATGATCGGGTCGCCGCCCACGCCCACGCAGGTCGACTGGCCGATCCCGCGCGCGCTGAGCTGCGCGACCGATTCGTAGACGAGCGTGCCGCTGCGCGAGATCACGCCGACAGAGCCCATCGAGAAGACATCCGGCGGCATGATGCCGACGCGGCACTCACCCGCGGTGATCACGCCCGGACAGTTCGGCCCGATCAGCCGCGTGCCGCTGCCGCTCAGCGCTCGCTTGACGACGACCATGTCGAGCGCGGGGATGCCCTCCGTGATGCACACGACGAGCGGGACGCCCGCGTCGACCGCCTCGAGGATCGCGTCGGCGGCGAACGCTGCGGGCACGAAGATCAGCGAACACTCCGCCTTCGTCTCGCGCACGGCGTCGCGCACCGTGTTGAAGACGGGCACGCCCAGGTGCTCCTCGCCGCCCCGGCCCGGCGTCACGCCGGCGACGACCTTCGTGCCGTACTTCATGCACGCCTGCGCCTGCAGCGTCCCCTCCTTGCCGGTGATCCCCTGGATGACGACGCGGGTGCTGGAGTTGACGAGGATGCTCATGGGGCCTCCGAGGGGTCAGGCGTCATGGGTCAGGGGTCAAGGAAGACCCGTCGGTCGGCGTGACGAGGTACTCAACTGGGTCTTCGCCTACACGCCGTGGCCGGTCGTTTCCATTCTGCAGCGACCTGATGAGGCCGAGCAGAGGTCTTGCCGTTTCGATTCTGAGCTTGTCAAGTTCTTTCAACGTGGACTCGGGCAAAAGCTTGGCGTCTCGCATGAAGAGGAGATAGTACTCGGTCTCGGCTAGTGAGCCGCGTGCGATTTGGAGAAACTGGATGTATTCGCGTATTGAACCGCGGCTGTAACCTTCTGCAATATTGGCCGGAACAGAAACGGACGAACGCAAGCACTGGCGAACCAGC
>JBIOYF010000080.1:0-7981 GCA_044870035.1 Dehalococcoidia bacterium | reverse complement strand
ACCAGTCGCTCTTGTGGGTGATCGGCTCTTCTTCGGTGAGCAGGCGGATGATGATACCGAGGCCTTCGTCCATCCTCTCGCGCTGGACCGTCGGCTCAATGCCGAGGAAGCGCGCGTCGCCGGGCAGTGCGCCCGGCCCGACGCCGAGCATCGCGCGGCCGCGCGTGAGGTGATCGAGGAGCGTGATCCGGTCGGCGACGTTGAACGGATGATGATAGGGGATGCTGACCACGCCCGTGCCGAGGCGGATGCGCTCCGTCCGCTCGCCGGCGGCGGCGAGGAACACCTCGGGACTCGCGATCAGCTCCCAGCCGCCGGAGTGGTGCTCGCCGGCCCAGACTTCGTCGAAGCCCAGCTCGTCTAGGTATGAGACCAGGTCGAGGTCGCGCCGGAGCGCCAGCGTGGGGTTCTCGCCCGCCCGGTGGAACGGGGCGAGGAAGATGCCGAACTCCATGCGTTCGATTGTCATGTCGTGCTCCCTAGGCTGTCGGACGGGGCGCATGTTTGGTAACACGGGCGCGCGTCCGCGTCAACCGACGCGCTACGTCGACCCGGGGTCGGGCTGCGGCGGGCCGCTCCCTTCCGTTGCCTCGTGCCAGTACGACGAGACGACCTCCAAGTTGCGCGGGGGCGCGCGTCCGGCGAACCGGAGGCTGGTCTGCACCAGCAGGTACGCCAGCACGAGCAGCACCAGCGGCGAGGCGATGAGCACGCGCTGCACGCCGAACGACGAGGCGACGGCGCCCAGCGCGAGCAGCGGCACGATCGCGATGCCGTTCTTCAGCGTGCTCTGGAGCGCGAAGGCGCGGCCCTGGAGCGCGTGGGGCACGCGCCGGTTGATGTACGTCTGCACCGATGTCGTCGTGACGGTCACGCCGAAGCCGAGGGGCATCGCGAGCAGAGCGGCCGTGCGCAGTCGGACGCCCAGCTCCACGCCGACCGGCTCCATCAGCCGCACCGGGTTGATGGGATCGATGATATCGGCGACGCCGCCAACCGTGCCGAGGAGGAGCAGCAGCGATGCGGTGAGGACGACGCCGATGAGCGCCGTGATGCGTTCGCCCCAGAGCTTCATCAGCGTCGGCGCGACGGCCAGCGCGACTAGCAGGCCCGCTCCGGACGGCGCAAAGACGTAGACGGCGTTCGCCGCGTCGACGTGGAGCGCCGCGACGACGTAGCGAGGCGCCAGCGTCTGGAGCACGATGTTCGCAACACCTGACAGCATGCCGACGAAGATCATCGTGCTCACGGCGGGCTGCTCGGCTAGCCAGCGGAGCGTCGCTACGATGCTGACGCGCGGCCGCACGAACCTGGCCCGCCGTTCGGGCTCGTCACCCTTCAAATCGAACACGCGCGTGCCGGCGAGCAGCAGCAGGCCGCCCGCGATATACATGACCGACTCGACGCCGACGACGCGCACGAGGATCGGCGCGAGGATCGCCGTCCCGAACGCGGTGCCGACTGAGGACGAGAAGTGGACCAGCGACGCGGCCGACGCGAGCTGCTGGTCGCTCGCGACGACGGAGAGGACCGATGACTCCGTCGGCCCAGAGACCTGTCCTAACGCATTCACCGCGAAGATCAGGATCACAACGGCCCACAGGTCGGTGCCGGCGAAGAAGGGCACGATGAAGCAGAAGGCCGCCTGCAGGTTGTAGATCAGCGAGAGCGCGATCCGCGCCGGCAGCTCGTCCGCGACGGCGCCGCCGTAGAGGCCGAGCAGGGCGGACGGCAGCAGCGCCGCCGAACCGATGATCGCGAGGTCCAAGGCGGAGCCGCCGCTGCGCGCGCTCGCGACGAGGGCGCCGTACGCCAGCGCCTGCTGACCGGCGTCGGAGAGAAAGCGCGACGCCATGACCTGCTGAAAGCGCAGGTCCCTGGCGATCGACGTGTCGGGCAGGAAGAACCAGAGGAAGCGAAAGACCTGGCGCTGTCCGCGGTCGAGGATGCGGTCGGCGCGGGAGTAGGCGTCTTCGAAGAACTGACGGACGAGCGGAAAGCGGGTCCACGACGCGACGCGTCCGTTAGGCGACCACATGGCGCCTTCAGTTTCGGCTATGAGGACGGGTTTGGTCTACGACTGGCTGTCGCTCTTGGCTCTGGGACTCTTGGGCTGGGGCGGCCACTGAAAGATGCTCTGGTAGCGCTTCAGCATGTCGGCCCAGGTCCCGAGGAAGAGCTCGCCGGCGGTGGTCAGCGAATAGGTCCGCCGGGCCGGGCCGGATTCCGACGTGTCCCAGAGCGAGGACACGAGCCCGGCCTTCTCGAGCTGGCGGAGCGTGCGGTAGATTGTCCCGACGTCGAAGGGGGGCAGGCCGGCATCGGCCAGCCGCTGGGCTAGCTGGTAGCCGTGGGCGTTCCAGTCCCGCAGCAGACCCAGCAGGCTGGTCGCGAGCAGTTCGCCGTGGAGGCGGGGAGCCTTGAAGGCTGTCTTATCCTTTTGTTGAGAGTCGGTCATGTCGAATCCGGCCTCCCGAGATTTCCCTAGTTTTTTCCTTCACAATCAGCCCTTGCGGGGCTTGACAGGCCCTGCTGATATATGCATAATGCATATAGAGTCATTTGTCAAGAGGAGGGTACCACAATCATGGCTACAGCAACCACAGCGGTCGACCGGGTGTTCACAGCGCTCAACGAGCAGTCCTCGCTGCTCCTGGGAGCGGTCCGGTCGGGGAACGAGCGGGTCTTCCGCGTATCGAAGGCGCTGCTCGAAGAGGCCGAGTACGGCCGTCAGGCAACGCTGGACCTGGGCAAGAAGATCGTCGAAAACCCCACGGACCTGCTGGGCATCTCGAACGTTCTGTTCGACAAGGTCAGCGAGGCGCAGGGTAGGGCGATCGATCTGGGCCGCAAGTCGGTGCGCGAGATCGCCATCGTTGTCGGCGAGACGCGAGACAGCGCCAGCGAGTTCGTCAAGGCCGGCCGCGAGGGTGCCGGCGGCGTCGGTCAGGCCGCGCGAGACGTGTACGGCCGCACCAGCGGCGCCGCGCGCGCAGCGGTGGAGGCGGGGCTCTCCACGCCGGTCGTGGAGAAGGTAAAGACGGCAGCGCGCCGTGCCACCGCTCAGGACGAGGCGGCCTAACTCACCTCGACGCGAAACGTCAACGTCGGCGCAACACGCCGATCATCTTCCAACCGTACGATCACTACATATCCCCGTGTGTCCTCGGCGCCTTTGGCTAGGGGCGCCGAGGACACTACACACAAGTCTGGAGGCGAGATGCCGGGTCTAGCGGTGGAAACGAAGCAACAATCAGCGGTCGTTGTGGAGGCGAAGCCGCACCGCTGGGCGACCAGTTGGTGGGCGCGCGCGTTTCGACGGGCCGGCCGGCCGTGGTTCGTCACGCGAAACGTCGAGAAGTTCTGCCGCCCGTTCGCGGTCGAGGGCGCGGAGCACTTCGAGTCCCTGGACGGCCCGGCCCTGATCATCGCGAACCACACGAGCCACTTCGACCCGGTGATCATGCTCTCGGTGCTGCCGCAGCGTGTCTTCGACCGCACCGCGATCGTTGCTGCTGCGGACCGGCACTACGCTGCGAAGAAGATCAAGGCGGCCTGGCACTCGCTGCGCTTCAATGCCTTCCCGATCTCGCGCGGCGGCGGTCGAGCGGCGCTGCAGTACTCGCAGGAGCTGCTGGGCAGCGGCTGGTCGCTGTTGATCTTCCCAGAGGGCAGGCGATCCCGCACCGCCGAGCTGCTGCCATTCCACGCCGGTCCCGCGATCCTCGCCCTGAGCGAGCGTGTGCCCGTCGTCCCGATCCACATCGAAGGCGCGATAGACATCCTACCGGCGGGCGAGCGCTACGCGCGGCCGGCCGCGGTGCGCGTGCGCATCGGCGAACCGCTCCGGTTCGCCGAAGGAACGTCGGTCGGTGACGCAACTGCGCTGATGGAAGAAGCCGTTCGCACCTTGGCGGGCAGGGACGCCCGCCGAGTGGAGGAGCTGGCGCTCGTCGCATAGGCTCCTCAGTGGTGGACGCGACGGGCGAGCTTCGTGCTCGCCCTTCGTGCTTGTTCGGCGTTGCGTTATTCGCTGAGGACGACCGGCCGGCCCTCTTCGTACGACCGCTGCGCCGCAAGCGCAATGACGGCGGCGATGCGGCCGTCCGCGCCGGTCACGGGCGGCTCCGTGTTCTCCTGAATGCACTCGACGAACGCCCGCAGCTCGCGGGCGTACGACTCCGCATAGCGCTCGATGAAGAAGTAGAGCGGCAGGACGGAGTGCGTGCCGGCGCCGTCAGTCAGCGTGGCGCTGTGCGGCTTCTCGTTCTCAGTCGACACCATGCCCTCCGTGCCGAAGACTTCGACGCGCTGGTCGTAGCCGTACGCCGTCTGCCCGTTGTCGATCGTGACGATCGCGCCGTTCGTCATCCGGAGCGTGACCAGCGCCGTGTCCAGCTCGCCGGCGCCGTCGAGCATGGCGCCGCCCAGCGCATAGACGCTCGCCGCCTCGCTGCCCGTCAGGTAGCGGGCCATATCGAAGTCGTGGATCGTCATGTCGAGAAACATGCCCGCCACGTCGCGCGTGTCGCTTACGGCAGGCAGCTTCGGATCGCGGCTCACGATGTGCACGATCAGCGGCCGGCCGACCTTGCCCGAAGCCACGGCTTCGTGGGCGGCGCGGTAGTTCGCGTCGAAGCGGCGATTGAACCCGATCTGCAGCTTGACGCCGGCGCGCTCGACCGCGGCCAGCGCGCGATCGATCTTGTTGATCTCACAGTCGACCGGCTTCTCGCAGAAGATTTGCTTGCCCGCCGCCGCGGCGGCCTCGATGATTGCGGCGTGGGTGTCGGGTGGCGACGCGACGACGATCGCGTCGACCTGCTCATCGCCGAGCAGCCCGCTAGGGTCGGCGTAGGCCTTCGCGCCGGTCTCCTGAGCGCACGCGTCGGCCGCTGCATGGACGACGTCGGAGACGGCGACGAGCCGCGCGCCCGGCACGCTCGACGTGAGATGGCGCGCATGCAGACGCCCGATCGCGCCCGCGCCGATCACGCCGAAGCCGATCGACGCCATCAGAAGCCCAGTCCTCGCAGGTACTCGCGGTCGCGGCGCGCGCTGTCGAGGGGCACGCCGGTGCCGGGCGCGACCTCGTCCTCGACGACAACCCAACCCCGGTAGCCGCGCCGCTTGAGCGCCTCGAGCACCGCGGGCAGGTCGATAACGCCGCGGCCCAGCTCGCAGAAGAGGCGGCTGCAGACGGCGCGCGAGTAGTCCCAGCCGTCACTCCGCGCGCGTTCGAGCACGTCGAGGTCGCAGTCCTTAGCGTGGACGTGCCAGCAACGCTCGCCGAACCGCTTGACCGCAGCGAGCGGGTCGCCGCCACCGTAGGTGTAGTGGCCGGTGTCCAGGCAGAGGCCGACCAAATCGGGGTCGGTGAGCTCCATGAGCCGGGCCAGCTCGTCCGGCGTCTCGATGTAGGTGCCCGCGTGGTGGTGGAACGCCGTGCGCAGGCCGCTCGCGTCGCGCACGGCGCGGGCGATGCGCTCCGCTCCCTGCGCGACCGGGCGCCACTGCTCGTCGGTCAGCGCGTGTTCGGGCGTCGCGCGGCCCGCGACGCGCATGCGCTGCGCGTTCGCCTCGTCCGCGAGCACGACGACCGGCGCGTCGTCATCACCCGCCGCGCCGGCGAGCAAGCGCGCCGTCTTGACTGCGAGCTCTTCGCCCGCGGCGTACGCGGCAGGGTCGGCGAGGCGCACCGGCACGAACGCCCCGGCGAGCGCGAGGCCGCGCTTCGACATCTCCTCGTGTGCGGCGGACGGGTCGGTCGGCAGGAAGCCCCAGTCGCCCAGCTCCGTGCCCGTGTAACCCGCTTCTACCATCTCGTCCAGCACCTGCGCGTAGCCCGGCGCGTCTTTGGATGAGGGGAAGTCGTCGGTGGCGCCCCAGGAGCAGGGCGCGTTCGCGATGCGGATCTTCGCGTCGCTCACAGGAAGTCGCGCTCCTGTTGGCGCTGCTGTTCGTACTCGGCGCGCGCCTGCTGCACCGCCGGCATCGTCGATACCCCCGCGACCGGCACGTCCCACCACGAGCCGTACGACGGCACGCGCGCCTCCGGGTCGACCTCGACGACGATCACGGCCGTCCGGTCCGCGCCGCGCGCTTCTTCGAGCGCGACGCGCAGATCATCGCGAGTCGTTGCGCGTACGGCGTGCGCACCGAGTGCGGCAGCGCCCGCGACGTAGTCGACGGGCAGCAGCTCGCCGTCGAGCCGGCCGGTCGCGGCGTTCCTGTAGCGATACTCGGTACCGAAGCCGCCGGAGCCCAGCGACTTCGACAGGCCGCCGATACTGGCGAAGCCGTGGCTGTCCACCAGCACGATGGTGAGCTTGCAGCGTTCCTGGACCGACGTGACGATCTCGGAGGACATCATGAGATACGAGCCGTCGCCCACCATGACGTAGACCTCGCGTTCGGGCGCCGCCATCTTCACGCCGAGGCCGCCTGCGATCTCGTAGCCCATGCAGGAATAGCCGTACTCGACGTGGTAGCCCTTCGGGTCGCAGGTGCGCCAGAGCTTGTGCAGGTCACCCGGCAGGCTGCCCGCCGCGCCGACGACAACGTCCTGCGGCTGCGCGGCGTCGTTCACCACGCCGATCACTTCGCTTTGCGCGAGCGGCGGCCCGTGGCGTAGGCTGCGGAGCCGGTCGACTTCGGCCGACCACTCCGCGCGCAGCTTCTCAACACGCGCGCGGTACTCGCCGCTCGCCGAGAAGCCGGCCAACAGCTGCGTCAGCTCCTCGATCGCTACGCGGGCGTCGGCGACGAGCGGCAGCGCGGCGTGTTTGTGCGCGTCGGCTTCCGTGACGTTGATGTTGATGAAGCGCACGTCAGGGTGCTGAAACGCCGTCTTGGACGCGGTGGTGAAGTCGGTCAGGCGTGTGCCGATGGCGATCACGAGGTCGGCGTCGCGAGCAAGCGCGTTCGCCGCCAGCCCGCCGGTGACTCCGATCGCGCCGGTGTTCTGGGCGTGATCGTGCGGCAGCGAGCCCTTGCCGGCCTGCGTCTCCGCGACAGGGATACCGGTCTGCGCCGCGAACGCACCGAGCGCTGTGGTCGCTTCGCTGTAGATGACGCCGCCGCCCGCGATGATCAGCGGCCGCTCGCTTGAGGCGATCAACTCCGCGGCGCGGCGCAGCAGGGCGGCGTCGGGGCGCGGCCGCGCGATCTGCCAGACGCGCTTCTCGAAGAGCGAGGTCGGGTAGTCGAACGCCTCTGTCTGCACGTCCTGCGGCAGCGCGAGCGTGACGGCGCCCGTCTCCACGGGCGAGGTGAGGACGCGCATCGCTTCCGGAAGCGAGGTAACGAGCTGCTCCGGGCGGCTGATCCGGTCCCAGTAGCGCGAGACGGGCCGGAAGCAATCGTTCACCGACACGTCGGGCGACTCCGGCGACTCGAGCTGCTGCAGGACAGGAGCGACGTTACGTCGCGCGAACACATCGCCCGGCAGCAGCAGGACGGGCAGTCTATTGATCGTGGCGCCGGCGGCGGCGGTGATCATGTTGGTCGCGCCGGGGCCGATCGAGCTGGTGCAGGCGAACGCGCGCAGCCGGTTCGCCATGCGCGCGAAGCCGGCCGCCGCGTGCACCATCGCCTGTTCGTTGCGCGCCAGGTAGTAGGGCAGGGCGGGCTGCTGCTGCAGCGCCTGGCCGATGCCCGCGACGTTCCCGTGGCCGAAGATGCCCCACATGCCGGCGAAGAACGGCTGCTCGCAACCGTCTCGCGCGCTCTGCTGCGCGGTGAGATAGCGCACCAGCGCCTGCGCCATCGTCAGCCGGACGGTCCTCATTGGCCTTTCATCTCGGCAGCTCCAAGTTTCGTTTCTGCGGGTTGAAACCCGCAGCTTCTATTGGGTGTGGTCAACGCGCAGCGTTTATCTCAACATATCCTTGACAGGTAATCGGACGCTCCTTACCGTGTTGGCTACACAGTAGGGAGAGGCATAGGGGACGTCAAGCGATGACGAACGACCATCTCGGTA
>JBIOYF010000079.1:0-4624 GCA_044870035.1 Dehalococcoidia bacterium | reverse complement strand
CATCCGCTGGCTGGGCGTGCCGCTCCATTGGGAGAGCCTGATCGCCGAGTTCGAGGAGGGCCGTCGTTTCACCGACGTGCAGACGCGCGGCCCGTATCGTTACTGGCGCCACGAGCACATCTTCGAGTACGCCGGCGGCGGTACGCGCGCGATCGATCGCGTGCAGTACGAGCTGCCGTTCGGGCCACTGGGCCGCGCCGCGCACGCGCTGCTCGTCCGCCGCCAGCTCCGCGCCATCTTCGACTACCGGGCCAACGTGATTGAGGAGACGTTTGGGGCCCTATAGTACCTCTGTGGAACTCCTCGGTCTTGAAGGTGTCTTCGCGTGGCTGCTAAGTCGAATTCTGGTACTGCTTAGGCGACCCCAACGCGGGGCCAGCAGCGGAGGAGTTCCGGAGCGTGACCTCGACAGCGAGCATAGGCCCTCTTAGTCCATCGTATACGTCAGCCGCACGCGCTGGCCGCGCTCCGCGGCCGACGCGGCGATGCGCGCGAGGTCGTCTATTCGCTCGCGCAGCGTGGGGAAGGCGACCAGCTGTTCCCGGATCGCAGCGTCCGCGTCGATCGCGGCGACGACGAGGCGGCAGCATTCGGCCAGCGGCGCCGCGTCTTGCCACGCGCGCTCGAGCTCACGCTTATCGAGCGGCTCTTCGGCGTCGCGGTCGGCGAACGTGAGCAGCGGCTTCAGGTCGATCTTGTGATCGCCGCCGCGCAGCAGCAGCGCGGCCTTCGTCAGCTCGTGCTGCGCGCCGTAGCGCGCCGCGAACGCGAACGACAGGAAGTAGACGAGCGGCGCGCTGTCGCCGGCGAAGGCCACGGGCGCTTCGGCGGGCGGATCGAGATCTACGTGCAAGCTCGGCATGATCAAGGTGCTCGAAGTTCGAGGTTCGACGTTCGATTGCTGGCGCTTGAGGCGAGTCTATCGAGCCTCCAGCTTCTAGTTTCGCAGTCTAACCGATACACTGGCTCGCTATGCCGGTCGATCAGGTCACGCTCCGTCGCACGCGCAAGCTCGGCCTCACCGCTCACGACGCGTCGAAGGCGTGGGCGGGCTACACGCTCTACACGCCGATGTTCGGCGACGGCACGGTCTACCTGCTCGACATGGAGGGCAACGAGGCGCACACGTGGCGGCTGCCGTACCCGCCCGGCGACTACGGCTATCTGCTCCCGAACGGCAATCTCTTCTACCTGGGCAAGACGCCGGAAGGCGCGGACGACCTGTTCGCGGCGTTCCCGATTTTCATGGGCGGCGCGCTGATGGAGGTCGACTGGGACGGCAACATCCTCTGGGAGCACCGCGATCCGGCGCACCACCACGACGGCCGTCGCACCGAATCTGGCGGGGCGGCCTACCTTGCGATCGCGGAGATCCCGAACGAGCTGGCGGCGCGCGTCCGGGGCGGCCTGCCCAACACCGAGCACCACGGCCGCATGTACGCCGACCGCGTCGTCGAGGTCGACAGCGCCGGCAACGTAACGTGGGAGTGGAACTCCTGGGAGCACCTCGACCCGGACGTCGACGTGATCACGCCGACCGACCTGCGCGACGAGTGGACGCACAGCAACACCATCGTGCCGCTGCCCGGCGGCGACTACATGATCAGCATGCGCAACATCAGCACCGTGGCGCGCATCGACCGCCAGAAAGGTGACTTCGTCTGGAAGCTCGGGCCGCCGATGCTCGCCCAGCAGCACGACCCGAGCTTGCTGGACAACGGGAACGTGCTGGTCTTTAACAACGGCACGCAGCGGCGCAACGTCCCGTTGATTTTCTCGAACGTGCTGGAAGTCGAGCCTATTTCGTGTACCGTCGCCTGGAACTACCGCGACACGTCATCGATGATGAGCTTCTTCAGCAGCTACATCTCGGGCGCGCAGCGCCTGGCGAACGGCAACACGCTGATCTGCGAAGGGCTGACCGGCCGCATCTTCGAAGTCACGCCGGCCGGCGGGGTCGTCTGGGAGTACACGAACCCGTACTTCTTCGAGACGCGCGTCTTCGGCAACACGAACGCCGTCTTCCGCGCGCGGCGCTACCCGGCCGAGCTGTTCCCGCAGCTCAAGTAACGTGCCGCGCAAGAGCAGCGTGCTCAGCGCCGACGACGCGCGCCGGATCGCGGTCCGCGCGCAGGGGCTGGCGCTGACGAGCGACCGCCCGAAGACCGTCGCCGGCGTGCTTCGTCGCACCGGCGCCGTGCAGCTCGATACGATCTCCGTGCTCGCCCGCTCGCACGAGCTCGTCGCGTACGCCCGGCTCGGCGCGGTCGGACGCGCCGCGGTCGAAGACGCGTACTGGGGCGAGCCGGCGCGCGCGTTCGAGTACTACGCGCACGCAGCCTGCGTCCTACCCATCGAGATGTGGCCGTACTTTGCTTTCCGGCGCGCGCAGCTCGGCCGGAACGTGAGCCCCGATCGCGCCGTGAGCGCGAAGACGACTAACGAGGTGCGCGCTCGATTGCGCGAGGGTCCGGTAACAGCGACCGACCTGGGTGGCGCGCGCAAGGGGGTCGCGGGCTGGTGGGGCTGGTCGGACGCAAAACGCGCGCTTGAGTTCCTCTACGTGCGCGGTGAGGCCGTCTGCGCGACGCGTCGCAACTGGAAGCGCGTCTACGACCTGCCCGAGCGCGTTGTGCCGCGCGAATTGCTGCAAGTGCAGTACTCACCGGAGGAGTGCTATCGCCATCTCACACGGGCAGCCGGCAAGGCGCTCGGCGTCGGGACCGCGCGGGATATCGCGGGCTACTATCATCTGCTCACGCATTACATGGGCCGGACGCTCGACCGAAGGCGCCTGTTCGCCGATGCGCTTGCTAACAGCGGCCTCGTTCCCGTGCAGGTCGAGGGCTGGAAGGAACCCGCGTTCGCGGACCCGGCGGCCCTGAGCGCGCGACCGCCGCGCGGCTATCGCACGACGCTGCTCTCACCGTTCGACTCCCTGGTCTGGGCGGACCCGCCGCCGCCCGGCGAGGCGCCTCGCGAGCGCACTAGACGGCTGTTCGGCTACGACATGTCGCTCGAGGTGTACCTGCCGAAGGACAAGCGCGTGCACGGCTACTTCACCATGCCGCTGCTGGCTGGCGGGCGCATCGCCGGCCACGTCGACCCGGCGCGCGAAGGACGCACGCTCATCGCGCGCAACGTCTCGCTGCACGATGCGTCCGCGCTCGACGAGATGGCGGCAGCGCTGCGCGAAGCCGCGTCGTGGGTCAACTGCGACACAGTCCGCCTCGAACGCGTAACGCCGCGCGGCATGGCGACAGCGCTGAAGCGCGCTGTGACTTAGACGCCATCCATTTTGTCATTCTGAGCGCAGCGAAGAATCTCGTCGCTCCGGTCGATCACCGTTCCAACAACGCGCAACTATGTTCTCTGCCACACTCCTTGGAGTGGTTGGTAGCTGAGCAGGATGATGCCCTCCCGCTCGATGATGGCGCGGGCTTCCGTGGAGATAGCAAAGTCAAAATCGGCCTGGCGCACGGACCAGGATCTGATCATGGGCTCATGGCAGGACGAGACTCGAGCTCCGGCGATGAGACTTGCTGCACCGCGATCACGCAGTAGCATCCAATCCGTAGCGATCCAGCGCTGCCCGGATCTGGCTGAGCAACTCTGTGCCCATTCGGCGCCCGTTCGGGAATTGGTCATCCCGATCCCAGCGCCACGCTGCGATCATCGCCAGCATCAAAACCCGGCACTCGCCAAGCAGGTCTCGATCAGCGTCCGGATAGTGCTCGCTCACCTCTTCGGGCACATGGGCGACATCGAACTCGACCGGCCCACGGCAACACGTCTCCAGGTCTGTGAACAGCAGCCCGTTTTTCGTCCTGAGCACGTTGCCTGGGTGCGGCTCGCCGTGCAGCAGTTGCTCGGCCGCGCCCCGCTGACCGATCGCCCACCTCAGCTTTCGCAACGTGTTGCTCAGAAGCTCCCGGTCCGCATCCCCGAGCTTCGGAGTGTGGGCGCGGTTGCCAACCAGCCTCTGCGCCTCCGCGACTCGATCCGTGAAGTGCGGCGCGGTAAAATCGATCCCCCGCATGCCAGCGTGCAGCCGCTCGAGCGCCTGCGCATACTCGGCTGGCGCGACGTCTCGAGGCGATACAGGCTCGTAGTAGGTCCATAACGTGACGACGAAGCCGTCACGCAAGTAGACGCGCGGCTCCACCCGAGGCTCAAGCGCGGCCACGGGGCTATCGGTTTCTGCGAGCCGCCGAGCGACTTCGACTTCGAATTCTGCGCCTGCCTGATGCGCCACGTGCGCGACCCGAACAAGAACATCACAAGGCAGCAGCCGCACAGCGAGCCGGTTCGAGTCGTGAAGAACGACGGCGTCATCGACCCTCAGGTCAAGCGCTGAGGCACTCGACTTAGCCGCATCCACCGCGGACCGAACGTGTGACGTCTGCATCGTTCATGTAGTTCCCGCTACGCCGTCAACTGCCGCAGGATCGTGGCGCTGTCAAAGTAGACGCGTTCGTTGACGAGATCGACGCCGTGGAAGATGAAGAAGGCGGTCATCTGGCAGCGGAACGTCTTGCCCGTCGGCTCAACGCCCATCAGCCGGCCCTTGTGCGTGCCCATTAGCCAGAACTCGACGATCACGGCGTCGTCCGCGTGGTGCAGC
>JBIOYF010000078.1:0-5399 GCA_044870035.1 Dehalococcoidia bacterium | reverse complement strand
CGGTCAGCGCCGCGTCGGCCTTGCGCTGCTTCAGCTCGTCCTCGACGGCCGCGACGGCCTGCTGGACCGTGGGCTTGATCTGCTTCCAGTCGTCCTTCTCGATCTCGACGCCGCGCTCGACGAGCATGGTGTCGCCGATGGCGATGTTGCGGCGCGCCTTGCGGCCGTGCTGATCCTTGTCCTTGAGATCGGCTTCAGCGTTCTGGGCCTGGCGCATCAGGTTGTCGATGCGGGTCTCGCGTTCGTGCTCGACGCGCTTGAGCTCGGCGTCGCGCTTCTTCTCAGCGTCGGCGATCCCGCCATCGCGCGCCTTTTCGATCGCGGCGACGCGATCGGTCACTTCCTTCTCGCGCGCCGTGGCGGCCGCGTCGGCCTCTTCGCGCAGCTTCTCGGCAGCGCGCCGCTTCGCGTCCTGGTCGACCTCCGTGATGATGTACTGGGCGAAGTAAAGCACGCGCTCCAGGCTGCGCGGCGACATGTCGAGCAGCAGCCCGAGGCGGCTCGGCGTGCCTTTGACGAACCAGATGTGGCTCACGGGCGACGCCAGCTCGATGTGGCCCATGCGCTCGCGGCGCACCTTGCTGCGGGCGACCTCGACACCGCACTTGTCGCAGACGATGCCCTTGTAGCGGACGCGCTTGTACTTGCCGCAGTAGCACTCGAAGTCCTTCGTCGGTCCGAAGATCTTCTCGCAGAACAGGCCGTCCTTCTCCGGCTTCAGCGTGCGGTAGTTGATCGTCTCCGGCTTGGTGACCTCGCCGTACGACCACGACCGGATCTGTTCTGGCGAAGCGAGTGAGATCCGGATAGCGTTGAAGTTATTCACCTCCAGCAATGATGAGCTCCTCTCCTCGCTCCATGCCTTCCAGGTTGATCCCCAGCCTCGGCGGCTCGATGCCTTCCTCGGGGATCGCGACGCGCTCCTCGTCCTCGTTCAGCACTTCTACCGAGAGGCCGAGGCTCTGCAGCTCCTTGACGAGCACTTTGAACGACTCCGGAATGCCCGGCTCCAGCACGTCCTCGCCCTTGACGATCGCCTCGTAGGTCTTGACGCGGCCGACGACGTCGTCGCTCTTTACGGTGAGCAGCTCCTGCAGGATGTGGGCTGCGCCGTACGCTTCCAGCGCCCACACCTCCATCTCGCCGAAGCGCTGGCCGCCGAACTGCGCTTTGCCACCCAGCGGTTGCTGCGTGATGAGCGAGTACGGGCCCGTGGAGCGGGCGTGGATCTTGTCCTCGACCAGGTGGACCAGCTTCAGCAGGTAGATGTAGCCGACCGTGACCGGCTGGTCGAATGCTGCACCGGTGCGCCCGTCGTAGAGCACTTGCTTGCCGTAGATCGGCGGCGCAAGAGTGCGCGTCTTGTAGATCGCGTCGGCGCGCTCACGCAGCTTGTCGGCGTCGAGGTTCTTGACGCCTTTCTCGCCGATCTTTTCCAGCCAGAGGCGCAGACACGCCTGCGCCGCGACGCCGACCTGCTCCTCGTCGAGGATCGCCGCCGGATCCAAGCCCTGACTGCGCGCCCACGACTCGAACGCGGGTAGGTCGAGGTGCTCGCCGTGCTGGTGCTCGTGGCTGGCGCTGATGCCGGGCTTGAGCGCGTTCGCCTGGCCGGCCAGCCACGCGCGCGCCAGACAGTCTTCGATCGCCTCGCCGGTCGCGCCGTCGAACACGGGCGAGACGGCCCGATAGCCCAGCTCGTGGACCGCCCAGCCGAGGTGCGTCTCGAGCACCTGGCCGACGTTCATGCGGCTCGGCACGCCGATCGGGTTGAGCAGGACATCGATAGGTGTGCCGTCCTCAAGGCGGGGCATGTCATCGACGGGCAGGATGCACGAAATGACGCCCTTGTTGCCGTGCCGGCCGGCCATCTTGTCGCCGACGGCGACCTTGCGGCGCTGCGCGATGGCTACCCGCACGAGCTGGTTCACGCCGGCTGGCAGCTCGTCGTTCTCCTCACGGGAGAAGACCTTTACCTCAATGACTTTGCCGCGTTCGCCGTGCGGGACGCGCATGGAGGTGTCCTTCACCTCGCGCGCCTTCTCACCGAAGATGGCGCGCAGCAGCTTCTCTTCCGCCGTCAGCTCGGTTTCGCCCTTGGGGGTGATCTTGCCGACGAGGATATCGCCGGAGTTCACTTCCGCACCGATGCGAATGATGCCTTGCTCGTCCAGGTCGCGCAGGCTCTCCTCGCCGACGTTGGGGATATCGCGCGTGATCTCCTCCGGGCCGAGCTTCGTGTCGCGCGACTCGACCTCGTGCTTCTCGATGTGGATCGACGTAAAGCGGTCGTCCTGGACGACGCGCTCCGAGATGACGATCGCGTCTTCGAAGTTATAGCCCTCCCAGCTCATGAACGCGCAGAGCACGTTCTGTCCCAGCGCCAGCTCTCCCTGGTCCGTGGAGGAGCTGTCAGCCAGCGCATCGCCGGCCTGCACATGCTGGCCCGTGGCGACCGTCGGGCGCTGGTTCACGCAGGTGCCCTGGTTGGAGCGAACGAACTTCTGGAGATGGTACGTCCGTTCGTTACCGTCTTCGTAGCGGACAACGATCGCGGCTGAGCTGGCGCTCGTGACGAGGCCGCTGCGCTCAGCGAGGATCACCTGGCCGGAGTCGGACGCTGCGCGCCGCTCGACGCCCGTCGTGACGAGGGGCACCTGGGGCCGGATCAGGGGCACCGCCTGTCGTTGCATGTTCGCGCCCATCAGCGCGCGCGGGGCGTCGTCGTGCTCCAGGAAGGGGATCAGCGACGTGGCGACGCTCAGGATCTGCTTCGGCGTCACGTCCATGTAGTCGATGTGCGCGGGCGGCTCCATGTGGAAGCGTTCGCCCTGGCGCGCCTCGACGCGATCTTCCACGAAGCGACTCTTGTCGTCCAGCAGTGAGTTCGCCTGCGCGATAACGTACCGCTCCTCGATATCGGCCGGCTGATAGCTGATCTCATTTGTCACGAACGGGATGATCGGCACCGTCTCGATGCCGGCGTCCGCCAGCCGGCGCGCGATGGCCGACGTGATCTCCTGGCCCGCTTCTACCATGACGCCGCCGCGTGGCCCTGCGACCGTCTCGCGCGCGGTCTGGCCGAGCAGGCTGTTGTCGTTCGGCGAAAGCTCACGGACCACCTTCCGGTAGGGCGTCTCGATGAAGCCATAACGGTTGATGACGCCGTACGTCGCGAGGCTGCCGATCAGCCCGATGTTCGGGCCTTCAGGCGTCTCGATCGGGCAGATGCGGCCGTAGTGGCTGTGGTGGACGTCGCGCACGTCGAAGCCGGCGCGATCGCGGGAGAGACCGCCCGGGCCGAGCGCGGACAAGCGCCGCTTGTGCGTCAGCTCCGCGAGCGGGTTGGTCTGGTCCATGAACTGCGAGAGCTGTGAGCCGCCGAAGAACTCCTTCATCGAGGCCACCACAGGGCGGATGTTGATGAGCGCGCTCGGCGTCGCCTGGTCCGCGTCGGTGATGGTCATACGTTCGCGCACCACGCGCTCCATGCGCAGCAGGCCGATGCGGAACTGGTTCTGGATCAGTTCGCCGACGGCGCGGACGCGGCGGTTCCCGAGGTGGTCGATGTCGTCCGGCCGGCTCTGGCCGTTATTCAGGCGGATCATCTCGTGCACGATCGCCAGCAGGTCTTCCGGTGTGAGCGTGCGCGTGACTTCGTCGACATTCAGCCCGAGACGCCCGTTCACCTTGTAGCGCCCGACGCGTCCCAGGTCGTAGCGGCGCGGGTTGAAGAACAGCGAGGATACGAGCGTGCGCGCGTTCTCCTTCGTCGGCGGGTCGCCCGGGCGCAGGCGGCGGTAGAACTCGAGCAGCGCTTCGCTCTTGCTCTTCGTCGGCTCGCGGTCGATCGTCGACTGGATGAAGTGGTGGTCGGCGTGCGTGTCGGTGTTGACGAACAGCTTGAGAAGGCGCTCGTCCGTACCTTGCTCGTCGTCGGGGAGCTTCGCATCGTCGTCGATTGAGCGCAGCAGGGTGGTGATCGGGATCTTACGCTTGCGGTCGACCTTGACGGAGAGCACGTTCTTGTTCGACGTCTCGAACTCCAGCCAGGCGCCGCGGCTCGGGATCAGCTTGGCGTGGCAGAGCGAGCGGCCGCTGGTCATGTCTTGCTCCAGCGTGAAGTAGCAGCCGGGCGAACGGACAAGCTGCGCGACGACAACGCGCTCGGCGCCGTTGATGATGAAGGTGCCCTTCTCGGTCATGAGCGGGAAATCGCCCATGAAGAGCTCCTGCTCTTTGACCTCGCCGGTCTCCTTGACGAGCAGCTGGACCCAGACCTTGAGCGGGGCGGAGTACGTCGTGTCGCGCTCGCGGCACTCGTCCTGGCTGTACTTCGGCTGGCCGAACGAGTAGGGCCGCACGCGCACCGACGCGACCTTCGCCTTGCGCAGGGCCAGCGCGGTCTCGAGCGTGAGCGGCTCGCGGGCGTGCGAGATCGTGCGCCGGTCCTGCTTCACGTCTTCGAGCGGGATGAGGCCGACCCAGTCCTCGGGCTTCTCGTGCGGGTCGGACGGGGAGATCTCGCGCGCGAAGCGCAGCTCCATCCGGTTGCCCGTGAAGTCCTGGATCGGGGAGAGCTCATGGAGCAGCTCCAGCAGACCCTCGTCCTGGAACCAGCGATACGAATCGAGCTGGATCCGGATCAGGTTGGGGATGTCCAGGACGTGGGGAATCCTGGCGTAGGACTTGGTGAGTGTGGGCACAGACATGCCGTCACGCACAGCTTCGCCGTTCAAAACCATCGTTTCGCGCTCCTAATGCAGAAGGGAATGCGAACCCCTACCCAGCCCTCTCGGAAGGGATAGGGACTCCTACCTGCTCTCGTCTGGGGAGATGAAGATACAAGGGGTCAGTCTAGCCGCGCCCCTACCTTATCAAGCCTTTCCGCGATTGTCAACGGGCAAGCGCTGTCAGTATAGACAGTATCGGAAGAAAGCGCAAGGGAGAGCAAAATCTACGTAAATCTAACACTTTGCACGACATAACGGCCAAGTTCGCCGCCGGGACCCAGGTGCGCTATCCTGACGCCGTTCGAGGCCTAGTCTGCCGGTTGAAACGCGCAGCTTCACAATCCCGAAATCCCGGGCGCCACTGCGGTCCGGGTGGTCGATTCTGGTTCAGGAGCGTTCACGTGGAGTTCCAGCTTACCGAGGAGCAGCGGCTGATTCAGGAGACGGCCCGGCGCATCGCTAAGGAGCGCATCGCGCCGCGGGCGGCCGAGATCGACGAGACGGGCGAGTATCCTCACGATATCTTCGCCGCCTTCCGAGACGTGGGCCTCCTGGGGCTCAGCATCCCCCAGGAGTACGGCGGGAGCGGCGTCGGCACGCTGCCGCTCGCGCTTGCGGTCGAGGAGGCGGCCAAGTACTGCTGCGCCTCCGGCCTGATGCTGCTGC
>JBIOYF010000077.1:0-6643 GCA_044870035.1 Dehalococcoidia bacterium | reverse complement strand
CAGGGCCGGACCCTCAGGAACGAGCGAAGCGCGTTCGTCGCCGATGCATCAGACCAAGATCATGCCCCAGCCTTTAGGCTGGGGTGTCGTTCCCAGCCATCTGTGCCCATCTGTGTTCATCTGTGGCTGCGCTTGATGCTCCAGCCTTAGGCTGGCGTCTGGATATCAGCCATACTGCACCCATGACGGCCGAACGCGATGTCTGGCTCCGCCTCGCCGACGCGGCGCTGCTGCGGCAGTGCCGCGAGGAGCGCTACCGCGCGAGCGGCCCGGGCGGCCAGCGGCGCAACAAGGTGGAGACGGCGCTCAAGCTGCACCACCTGCTCAGCGGCGTGACCGCCCAGGCCGAGGAGTCACGCTCGCTGCAGGAGAACCGCGTGCGCGCGCTGCATCGACTGCGTGAGCGCATCGCGGTCGAGGCGCGCCGCCCGTTCGATCTGTCGTCGCCGCGTCTGCCGGCAGAGCTGGTCGCGCAACGCGGCGCGAACGGGACGCTCTCGATCAACCGGCGCAACCGCGCCTACCCGATCGTGCTGGCGACCGCGCTCGACGCGCTGGCGGCCGCCGAGGGCAGCTACGCGCAGGCGGCCCGCGCGCTCGACCTCACGACAAGCCAGCTCGTGCACTTCCTGCGCGCCGATCGCGAAGTGGTGCGCTGGCTGGCCGAGGAGCTACAGCGCCGGTGAGATCACGCCGATCGGCGCGTAAGCCGGCGCACGACGCTGATCAGCGCGATGCCGGTGCCGAACACCACGATGACCACAGCCAGCAAGACCGATCGCAGCAGCGCAAGCAACAGAAAGACGATAAAGACGAGCGGGCCGAAGGGCAGGCGGGGTAGGGCGGCGAAGGCCTGCCGGATGGAGCTCCAGATGAGCAGTCGCTCGCCGCGCACCATGTCGGCGAAGTCGCGCAGGTTGACGCTGCTGAGAACGTGCCGCCAACCAATCGTTTCTTGTTCGCTCATGGCTGTCCGTTCCGTCGTAGAGAGACTACCTCTGGCGCGGGTTGGCTTCAAGAGGGTGCCGACGCGAGGGGGAGGGTCATAGTGAACGCGAGATGGCCGTCCCGCACGGCGGCGCTGAGTGCGCCGCCGTGCATTTCGACCAGATCGCGCGCGATCGCCAGGCCCAGCCCGGAGCCTGATCGAGAGCCTGTGTCGCCGCGCACCCGGTCGCGCCGGTAGAACCGCTCGAACAGCCTCGGCAGCTCGTCGGTCGTCACATCGCGCGCCGTGTTGGCGATCTCGATCGTGACGTGCTGCCCGTTCGGGCTCATGCGCACATCGATCTCGCCGCCGCCCGGGGTGTACTTGCGGGCGTTGTCCAGCAGGTTCTCGACGGCGCGCTCCAGCTTGGCGCCGTCGCCGCTGATCGTCGCGTCCGTCAGCTCGACGTTCAGGTCGACGCCGCGCTGCTTCACGTCGTCCTCGATGCGCTGGACCGAAGCTTCGACGAGCCGGCGCAGGTCGATCTCGTCCTGCTGCAGGACGGACTGGCCCGACTCGATCTCGGCGAGGTAGAGCAGGTCGTTGAGACGCATGCCGAGGCGCGTCGCTTCGCTGTAGATGACGTCGCCCATGTGGCGCGCTTCCGCATCGTCTTTCGCGCCGCCGTCACGCAACGCCTGCGCAAAGCCGAGGATCGACGTGAGCGGCGTCTTCAGATCGTGGGAGACGTTGGCGATCAGCGCCCGCATCTGGCTGTGCGTCTCGCCGACGCGCCGCGCCATCGTCGAGAACGACTGCGCCAGCCGCCCGACCTCGTCGCGCCGGTCGATCTCGACGCGGACGTCGTACGCGCCCTCGGCGACGCGCTGCGACGCGGTGGTGAGCTGCGCGAGCGGGCGCGAGATGTAGCCGGCGAGCACGCTGGCGAAGATGACGGCGATCGGCAGCGCGATGGCGGCAGCGAGCCCGAGCTGCGGCAGCAGGCCCCGCCAGGCGCTGGTTATCGTGTCGCGCTTGATGGCGAGGATGAGCCAGTACGGCTCTTCTTCAATAGAGGGCACGCCGCGTCCGGGCCCGCTGATGCTGGGAAGGGCCATCACCATCACGAAGTCCTCGCCGGGCGTACCCTCGTGCGGCTGCCAGTAGACGTATGGCCGCAGCTTGCTCGCCGGTATCACCTCGTCCTGGGGAACGGTGATCTCTTGGCTCGTCAGATCGCCGGCAGTGTCGTAGGCAATCGTCCCGGTAGCGCGGTCCACCATCAAGATGTGCAGGTCCAGTTGATCGGCGGCCGCGTCCGTGAACTGAACGAGCTCATCCGGCGACTCGTCCTGGCGCTGCCGGAAGGTGAAGCCCGTATAGACGGGCGGTGACGCTGCCACGACGTGATCGAGCGCGTGGTCTTGCGCTTTGCCGCGCTGTACTGCAACGAAAACGCTGCCCGCCAGCACCAGCGCGACGAGCACGATCAGCACGAAGGCGAGAATGAGCTTCGTTTGCAGGCTGAAGAGAAAGCGTGGAGGCGACGCCATACGGTCCTACTCGATCGCTAGGCGGTACCCACTACCCCAGACCGTCTCGATGCGCAGCTTGCTTCCTTTCAGCTTCTCGCGCAGCCGCGCGACGTGGACGTCGACGGTTCGGAGCGCGTAGAACGACGTGCCCCAGACCAGATCGAGCAGGTGTTCCCGGTCCAGCACCACGTTCGGGAAGCGCGCAAACGTCGCGAGCAGGTCGAACTCGCGCGGCGTGAGCGAGACCGATCTGCCGTCGAGATCGGCCGTGCGGCTCGAGATGTCGATCTCCAGCCCGTTGAGCGCGATGCGCTCCGCCTTCGGCTCGGCCGTGGTCGTGCGCGTCCGGCGCAGCACCGCCTCGACCCGGGCGACCAGCTCAGCGGGATTGAACGGCTTCGTCACGTAGTCGTCGGCGCCGAAGCGCAGCCCGGCGATCTTGTCGATGTCGGAGGTGCGCGCCGTCACGAGCAGGATCGGCACGTTGCTGCGGCGGCGCAGGCTGCGGCAGATCTGCAGCCCGTCGGGGCCGGGCATCATGATGTCCAGCACCACCAGCGAGGGGTGCAGCTCGTTTACTCTGCGGAGCGTTTCGTCGCCGTCGTATGCCGCCTCCACGCGGTAGCCCTCGCGCCGGAGGTACATCGAGACCAGCTCGACAATGTGCTCGTCGTCGTCGGCGACCAGGATCGTTTCGCTTGTCTTGCCATTCTCATTCATCGTTCTCACCTTCTAGTATAGTCGGAACGCGGGGCGAGGGAGGCTGCACAGGCCTCCCTCGCCGGGCGCTACGCGGGGCCGGGAGTGCCTAGAGCGTCAGCGAGCTCGTCTCCGTCTCCGGCGTTCCGTTGTGTTGGCCGTCCTCCTTGTCGCCGGGGAAGCCGTCGTGGAAGCGCGGGCCTCCGCGGAAGGGCGCCCCCTGGTGGTCGATCAGGTCGTCCGCGTGGTCCTTGAAGTTCTGCAGGGCTTCATCGGCCCGCTTCTGGGTAATGTCCTGGTTCTTTACCGCGTCGTTCAGCTTGGTCGTTACGTTATCGATCAAGAACGCCTTCAGCTCGTCGCGGCTCTTGCCGTGAGCCTCCGCGATCTGGGCCAGACTCTGGTCGTTCATCAGCCCGTCGCGAACGACGGACGCGTCCACGCCCAGGAAGCCCGCGATGTCCTCGAGCTTGGCCCCGGCGCAGATGCCGAAGCCCATCCCGCGCGGACCGTGGTGACGGAAGCCACCGAAGAACGGGAAGTCGCCCGAGTTGATCTTCTCCTTGATCCGGTCGGCTTCGTCCTGCGTGATCTTGTTGTCGGCGAGCGCCTTATCCACCATGGCGAGCGCGCTGCCCTTCAGCGCCTCATCGAGCTGGGCGCGGCTGACGCCGAGCCGGCCCGCCAGATCGTTCAAGAACTCGTCGCGCACCGTGTCTTTCTCCGACGGCGTCGCGTCTGCTCCGCTCTTCGGCGTGGATGTCGCGTCCTTGCCCGTCGCGGTCGGTTCCGCCGTCGAAGTCGCGTCGGGCGTCGAGCCGCCGGTCTGCGCCGCGACGATCCCTGCGGCCGTCCCTGCTATCGCGAGCAACACGAACGCCGCGATGCCCGCTTTCCAGAAGTTCTTCATAACTAAGAGCCCTCCTTCTTCTCAGCTCGTTTCGAGCTGTTGCTAGCCGATATCGAGCATCCAGCCCGTCGATGGCGGGAACCGGCGGACCTGCCCGCCCAGCGACGACGCGTCGTCGCTGTCGCCATCGCGTTCGTTCGTCACGCTCCGATAGCCTATCGACGCCGGTGAGTGGTCGTTCGCGAGGGTGAAGCCGTGGGTGGCCAGGCTCAGGCCCAGCACCGCCAGCAGCAGCACCCCCGGAACGATTCCTCCCAGCATCAGGGGAGTCCAGATAGCCTTGATTACCTGCGTCATCGTCAGCTCTCCATCCCTGAGACGTTCCATGTGTTGAGCGTACGCCAGCGGGCCCTCGGAAGTCGTTTCCGAAGTGTGACGCGTTGGGACGGGGCCGTAGGTTTCCTTCGCTTCGCTCAGGACAGGCTCCCCGCCCGCCGGGGGATTGAGGTGGTACAGTAGTCGCGGGAAGCTAGAAGGGGCGCTGATGACCGTCCAGCAGATTCGATTGACCCAGCTTGCCAACTGCGCCGGTTGCGCGGGCAAAGCCGGCATCGCGACGCTGGCCCAGGTGCTGGCGCCGCTCCAGGAGCGCTTCCGCGCAGCCGACTTCCCCGACCTGCTCGTCGGCCTCGAGGGGCCGGACGACGCGGCCGTCTACCGCATCTCCGATGACCTCGCCATCGTCCAGACTGTCGACTTCTTCCCGCCGGTGGTCGACGATCCGTATACGTACGGCGCCGTCGCCGCGACGAACGCTATGAGTGACGTCTACGCGATGGGCGGCGACGTGCTCTTCGCGCTGCAAGTAGCCGGCTTTCCGGAGGACCAGCCGCCGGAGGTGCTGGCGGAGATCTTTCGCGGCGGCGCGGCGAAGGTGGCCGAGGCGGGCGGCGCGATCGCAGGTGGCCACACGCTGATCGACGCGGAGCCCAAGTACGGCCTGTGCGTGACCGGCGTCGTGCGGCCGGACGCGCTCATGCGCAAGGGCGGCGCGCGCCCGGGCGACGTGCTGTTGCTCGCCAAGCCGCTCGGCACCGGGATCGTCCTCACTGCCGCGCGCGCGGACGGCTGTGCGCCTGAGCACTTGCAGGCTGCCGTTGACACCATGTTGCAGCTCAACCGGCACGCTTCCCACCTCGCGCGCGAGGCGGGCGTCGTCGCGTGCACCGACGTGACGGGCTTCAGTCTGCTCGGCCACAGCGAAGAGATGGCGCGCGCTTCGAACGCACGCATCGTCATCGAGGCGGCCCGCGTGCCGGCGCTGCCGGGCGCGCTCGAGTACGCGCGACGCGGCTACGTTACCGGCGGCGCGGACCGCAACCGGCGCGGCCTGGAAGGCAAAGTCGAGCTGCCCGACGGCCTGCCGGAAGACATCGAGCACCTCCTCTTCGACCCGCAGACCTCCGGCGGCCTGCTGATCGCGATCGCCGCCGATCGCGCGGACGCGCTCGCCGCGGCGCTGGAACGCGACGGCCTGCTCGGCGCGCGCGTGGGGCGGGTGGAGCCGGGCGCGGGGGTCAGCGTGGAGCGATGATCAAGACGATGGGGCTGACACACCTCGGGCTGGCCGTGCGCGACCTCGAGCGGTCGCTGCGTTTCTACGAGCAGGTCTTCGGCTGCCGCGTCGTCCACCGCGGCGACAGCAGCGCGGACATCAACACACCTGGTGCAAACGACATCATGACTCTGGTAGAAGAGACTGGCGATGACATCGGCGCGCTCGGCGGCGGGCTCAGCCACTTCGGCTTTCGACTGGAGAGCCCCGACGACATCGCTGCCGCAGCGGAAGCGATCGACGCCGCGGGTGGCACCGTCGTCGAACGCGGCGAGTTCGTGCCAGGCGAGCCATACCTTTTCGCCAAGGATCCAGACGGCTACTCGGTAGAAGTGTGGTTCGAGCTGGAGGGACTTGCCGCGATCGAAGAGGATCATGCCCCTCCCTAAGCTCTATGGCAAGCTCGCGCCGTGTGCGGTACCGCGCACAAAATGTGCGCGGCATGGTAGGCTGGCCGCGTGCCGCTCTATCATGTTTGGTTCGCCACGAAGCGACGCAAGTGGCTTCTCCAGGGCGAGATAGCGGAGCTTGCTGAGCAGGCTCTCTGGGACGTCGCCAGGATCGATGCGATTCGCCTGTTGGAGTGCAAGACCGCGATCGACCATGTCCATCTCCTCCTTGAAGCGGAGCTGGATGAAGAGCTTCCGCTGCTGATGAAGGCGCTCAAGGGAAAGTCAGCACATCGTGTCTTCCAGGCGGTGCCCGGTCTGAAGCTCGACGCACACACGAATCACCTGTGGCAGCGCGGCTATGGTTGGAAGCACGTACCGCCCGAAGCTGAGCCGTCCGTGCGGAAGTACATCGTTACCCAGATGGACCGGCTGGAGAAGTTCGTGCGGTAGCGTCATGCCGCGGACTTCAGTCCGCGGTACCGAAAGGCGAGGCCTGATGCCCCTCCCTAAGCTCTATGGCAAGCTCGCGCCGTGGTTCCACCTGCTCACATCGCCGGAGAGCTACGTCGAAGAGGCGGCGTTCTATCGCAAGACGCTGATCGATGCCTGCGCGAAGCGGCCGAA
>JBIOYF010000076.1:0-9360 GCA_044870035.1 Dehalococcoidia bacterium | reverse complement strand
GGCAGCCCGGTGATCCAGCGATGAGCGGTATGGCGGTCGTTGATTGAGGCTTCGAGGCGTGCTACTATCGCGGCAAACGTGGCGAGGTCCAGAAACTGAGGGTACAGCGAAGCTGGTCGGGAGTACTCACTGGTGTGGCCGGCGGCTTCTTCAGCGGTCTGACCGGTGTCGGTGGCGGCGCGATCATGGTACCGCTGCTGCGCCGCTTCCAGAGTCTCTCGCAGCACGCCGCTCATGGCACCTCTCTGGCGATTGTGATCTTCGTTGGGACGGCGGGGGTCATTTCGTACTGGTTAAACGACAACGTCGATTGGTCCCTCGCGATCTGGCTGGGCATTGGGGGCGCGCTGGGCGCATACTTCGGCGCTGTCACAATGAACCGGCTGGCGCCGCGCTCGTTGCAGCTGGTGTTCGGCCTGTTCTTGATCACCGTTGCCGTTCGCATGTTCATCGATAGCCTGTAGGAGCACATGGGAGACATCATCGTTGCGCTGCTGATCGGAATAGCGGGCGGCTTCGCCGGCGGGATGCTCGGCATCGGCGGCGGAGCGATCTACGTGCCGGCCATGGTCATCCTTCTGGACGAGAACCAGCATCTCGCTCAGGGTGCCTCGCTCGCGGCCATCATCGCGACGGCGGTAGTCGGCGGCCTGACGCACCTTCGGAGAGGCAACGTCGATCTGCCCGCGGTCGTGCAGGTTGTGCCGAGCGCGATCGTCGCCGGCTTCATCGCGGGCTTCATCGCCGACCGGCTGGACGCCGGCGTCCTACAGCGCATCTTCTCCGTCGTGATGGGGTATCTCGCGCTGAACATGATCGTGGGCGCGCTTCGCGGTGAGCCGGTGCTGGAGCAGGACGTAGGAGGCTGAGTCATGGAGGAACAGGCCGCCGCGCTGAAGGAGCTGGCCGGACGCATCAGCGTGTGCCAGAGCTGCGACCTGGCGAAGACGCGCACCCACGCCGTCCCGGGTGAAGGCAATCCGAACGCGGACATCGTCTTCATCGGGGAAGGGCCGGGCTTCTACGAGGACCAGCAGGCGCGGCCGTTCGTCGGGCCGGCGGGCAAGTTTCTCGACGAGCTGCTCGGGTCGATCGGCCTGAAGCGCTCCGACGTGTTCATCTGCAACGTGCTGAAGTGCCGCCCGCCCAGCAACCGCGATCCGCTCCCCGGCGAGATCGCGGCGTGCAAACCGTGGCTGGACCAGCAGGTGGAGACGATCGGGCCCCGCGTGATCGTCACGCTCGGCCGCTTTTCGATGAGCCGCTACTTCCCGGGTCAGGCGATCAGCAAGATCCACGGGCAGCCGCGCAAGCTGGGCGACGTCACCGTCGTGCCGATGTATCATCCCGCGGCCGCCCTGCACCAGGCGAGCCTGCGTCGCACGATCGAGTACGACTTTCAGAAGCTGACGGGCATCCTCGCGGAAGCGCTGAAGGAAGAGCCGAAGGAAGCGGAGCCGGCAGCCGTGCAGATGCAGCTGCTGTAGGAGCTTATGGCGAAGAATAAGCTGCGCGTTATCCCACTCGGCGGTCTGGGCGAGATCGGCCGGAACATGATGCTGCTCGAGTACGGCGACTCGATCATCGCCATCGATGCCGGGCTCATGTTTCCCGAGGAGGAGATGCTCGGGATCGATCTCGTGATCCCGGACATAAGCCACATCCTCGACCGGCCGCGCTCGCTGCGCGCCATCTTTCTCACCCACGGGCACGAGGACCACATCGGGGCGCTGCCGTACATCCTGCACCAGGTCAACGCGCCGATCTACTGCACGCGCCTGACGGCCGGCCTTGTGCAGGTGCGGCTGAAGGAAGCCAAGCTGCACAAGCAGACCGAAGTACATGTGATCGAGCCGGGCCAGGTAATTCAGCAGGGCCCCTTCCAGGTCGAGGCGTTCAGCGTCGCGCACAGCGTGCCCGACTCCTGCGGCTTCGCGATCAAGACGCCCGCCGGAATGGTGATCCACACCGGTGACTTCAAGCTGGACCACACGCCCGTGATGGCCCAGCACACCGACCTGCCGCGCCTCGCCCACTATGGCGACGAGGGCGTCGTGCTGCTGCTGGCCGATTCGACGTATTCGGAGATCCCCGGCTACACGCCGTCCGAGCAGGTCGTCGGTGAAGCGCTCCTCCAGATCATGTCGACGGCGGAGGGGCGCGTGATCGTCACAACGTTCGCATCGCTTATCGCCCGCGTACAGCAGGTGATCGACGCGGCCGAGGCCACGAGTCGGCGCATATTTATTACCGGGCGCAGCATGGTGGACAACGTCCAGATGGCGACCGACTTGGGCTACCTGAAGGTGCCGAAGGGGATGATGGTGAACGTCCGCGAGCTGGACCGCATCCCGCACCGCGAGCTCGCGATCGTCACGACCGGCAGCCAGGGCGAGCCGACGTCGGCGCTGACGCGCATGGCGAACCAGGACCACCAGCACGTGAAGATCGTTCCCGGCGACACCGTCGTCCTTTCGGCGAGCGCTGTGCCGGGTAACGAATCGCTCGTCTACCGGACGGTCGACAACTTGTTCAGGCTGGGCGCGCGCGTGCTCTACAACCGGATCGCCAACGTGCACGTGCGCGGTCACGCCGCCCAGGAGGAGCTGAAGATCCTCCAGTCGCTCGTGCGGCCGAAGTACTTCGTGCCGATCCACGGCGAGTACCGGCATCTGGTGCTCCACGCCGACATCGCGAGCTCCGTCGGCATGCCGAGCGAGAACATCTTTGTCCTGGTCGACGGCGACGTGCTGGAGATCGACGACAAGGGTGCGCGTGTGGCCGGGCGCGTGCCGGCGGAATACGTGTACGTGGACGGCCTGGGCGTCGGTGACATCGACCACGTGGTGCTGCGCGACCGCCACCACCTGGCCACAGACGGCATGGTAGTGCTCATCCTGGCGATCGAGAAGTCGACCGGGCGTCTCGTGGGCGAACCGGAGGTGCTGTCGCGCGGCTTCGTTGACCTCGACGAGTCGGAGGAGCTGCTGCAGCGCACGCGCCAGATGGTGGTGGCGGCGCTCGAGGGGGCGGACCACATCGCGGAGTGGAGCGTGGTGAACACGAAGGTGAAGGACGCCATCGGGCAGTTCCTCTACGACGAGACGCGCCGCCGGCCCATGGTGCTGCCGGTCTCCGTCGAGGTGTAGTCTCGAAGTTCGAGATTCGAGGTTCGAGCTTTTCGCCGCGGTGCTGTAGACGCCGTCCTTTGATTGACTGTCGAAAAAAAGTAAAAAATCGCACGTTTCGAACCTAGCTGACGCGCTTTTTCTTGATTGCTTGGTGCGCCGGTCGATCTGGGCGCCGGCGGACGTGGCGGACGTTGCGCGGCGCATCGTATTGGGCATGGCGGTCTCCGAGACGAGCGTAGGGCGGTCATCGAATAGCGCAAAGCGGTTGGTGACACCCGGCTGGAAGCTTGATGCTGGAGGCTGGATGCGCGACCTAGCCCGGTCGAGGATCTCTCGCGGATAGGCCCACGGTTAGCTCTCGCAGAGACGGTCAGGGCGGGCAGCTGCCCGCCCCTACGGGCGCGGGACTAGCGGTGGCGGCGGCGAGAGGCCATTGGCTTCATGGCCGGATGTCCGCCTCCGCGAGCCGGCGCATGAGCTTGGACGGCAGCGCCGGCGAGGCCGACGGCCAGCCAAGCAACGCCGGCGCCAAGCAGCGCAGCGACGAACCAGGTCATCGAGTTGCCGGAAGCGACGTCGCGCTCGCCGAAGCCGGCATTAGGCGGGCTGATCGCAGGCGTCGCGGTCGGCCTAGGTGTGGCGGTGCCGTCTGTGATCGGCGTTTCCCTATCGGGCGGTTCGATGCCGGGCCCGAACGTGCCGCTCTCGCAGCCGATGCCGTCGTGATTGCCATCGAACGCGTGCGGGTCCGGAGGCTGGACATGGAAATCGCGGTAGGCGATCTCGTCGCAGTCGAGGTCCGGTGGAGGAGCGGGAATGCAGAAGTCGAGATACGATGGGTCGCAGGCCCCTTGCGCGGCACCACGGCCGGTTGACACTGCCGTGAGCGCGACGGCCGCCAGCAGCAATGAGAAGCCGAAGCGAAGAGCGAGTTTCATGGCGCCTCCTTGGGCTCTCCACCAAGCGAGGCCCCAGTATAGCGTCGTTCGGGCATAATCTGTCAACGGGTGACGAGCAAATGCAAGGAAACGCGGGCAAATAGATAAGGGCATACGCCATTTGGTGGAAGGTGGCTGGCCATCAGCGCGGGTGGTATAATCAGCCTCTAGGTCCGCTGTGAGGAGCGGATCCTTCCTCGGAAGGACGGGGTGGACCGAAGGATGCCATAGACGTGGCTAAAGTAGGTTCGCGCTCCCGCCCTGGCTCCGCAGCCCGTCATCGTGGGCGCGCGCGTAGCGCCGGCCGACGCAAGACGGCTTCTGTGTTCGATGCCGCGGGGAACCTGCTCTTCCGTCTCGAGACCGTCGGTCTAGGACTGCTCTTCTTAGCTCTGGTATCGATCCCCTTTCTGGTACCGGCCACGCGCGGCCTGACCGACCTGCGCGACAGCATCGTGCGGACGTTCGGACTGATGGTCTTCGCGTTCATCGGCTTGATCGCATACGCCGGACTGCTCGTCGTGCGGCGGCGGCTGGACGAGACGTTCACGAGCTGGCAACCGTGGGCGGCGGGCGCGCTGATTGCGGCATTCGTTGCGGGGCTGCTCGGCTTCTTCCGCCCGCACTGGCAGCTGGGCGGCGTGTCGCTCAACGACGTGACGGCGGGCGGCGACATCGGGCACCTGTTCGCGGGCAACCCGGCCGGTATTCTCGTCTGGCTCGCGTCGGGCGTGGCCGCGTTCGCGATCGTCACGCCGGCAGGCGCGCTGGCGACGCTGCGCGCGACCGGCCGCGGGCTGCTCGCAGCCTGGCGCTGGCGCATCGACCGGCGCGTGGCTACCGGGCTGGGCGCGGTCATCCACATCGTGTTTCCGATGCGGACGCCGCCGCGGGGGACGGAGAAGGTGCCGCTGCGGAGCGTGATCTGGGCGCAGGACGCCGGCCCGAGTACGGCCGTGCTGGAGATGGAACAGCCGGAGTTCGACGACGAAGACGAGAAGCTGGAAGAGGAAGAAGAGGAGCCGCAACCACAGCCGCAGGGTAAGAAGAAGCGGGGCGCGCCTCGGCCGAGCATCGGCGAGCAGATTGCGCTGCCGCTGAATCCTTCGACAGGCTCAGGATGGAACGGGGACTCCGAAGAGGAGCTGGAGCTGGAGCCCCTGGACGTGAAGCGGCCGCGTAAGGCGCACGACGGCTGGCAGCTGCCACCGCTGGACGTGCTGCTGGACGTGGCGCCGCAGGAGGGGCAGGCAGCCGACAGCGCGTTGCGCGCGCGGGTGATCGAAGACACGCTCAGGTCGTTCGGCGTCGACGCAAAAGTCGTCCAGATCAACGAAGGTCCGACCGTGACGCAGTTCGGCATCGAGCCGGGCTGGGAGGTCAGGACGCGACAGACACCGGAGCGCGACCCGATGGGCAAGCCGGTGCTCGACCGCAACGGGCAGCCGAAGATGGTGAGCGAGGAGGTCTCGCGCACCCGCGTGCGGATCAGCCAGATCACGGCGCTGGCGAACGACATGGCGCTCGCGCTGGCGGCGCCGTCGCTGCGCATCGAGTCGCCCGTGCCGGGCAAGCCGTTCGTCGGCATCGAGGTGCCGAACACGTCGGCGGCGCTGGTGACGCTGCGCAGCGTGATCGAGTCGGCGCAGTTCCGGCGGATGGCGCTGCGCTCGCGGCTGTCGCTGGCGCTCGGCAAGAGCGTGGCGGGAGAGCCGGCGATCGCGGACCTGGCGAAGATGCCGCACCTGCTGATCTCGGGCGCGACGGGCAGCGGCAAGAGCGTCGCGATAAACGCGATTATCGCCTGTCTGCTCATGCACGCGTCGCCGGAAGAAGTGCGCTTCGTGATGATCGACCCGAAGCGCGTCGAGCTGTCGGCGTTCGCGAAGATCCCGCATCTGGCGTTCTCGTCGATCGTGATCGACGTCGAGAAGGTCGTGCCGACGCTGCAGGCGGTCATCCACGAGATGGAGGCGCGCTACCGCCGCTTCTCCAGCCTCGCGGTGCGCAACGTCGAGTCGTACAACAAGCATCCGCACTGCCCGGTGAAGCTGCCCTACTGGGTGGTGATCATCGATGAACTTGCCGACCTGATGATGGCGGCGCCCTTCGAGGTGGAGCGGCAGATCTGCCGGCTGGCGCAGCTCGCGCGCGCGACGGGCATCCATCTGATCATCGCGACGCAGCGGCCGTCGGTCGACGTCGTGACCGGGCTGATCAAGGCGAACTTCCCGACGCGCATCGCGTTCGCGATGAGCTCGCAGGTGGACTCGCGCACGATCCTCGACATCGCGGGTGCGGAGAAGCTGCTCGGCCGCGGCGACATGCTCTTCCTGCCGACGGACGCCGCGAAGCCGCGCCGGCTGCAGGGTGTCTACGTTTCGGACCAAGAGATCGACCGGCTGGTGGACTTCTGGACGCAGGACCGCTTCCAGGAAGTGGAGCGCGAGATGTTCGACCATCTGCTGGAAGCGGCGCACGAGGAGCTGAAGTCGGAGCCGGGCGACGACGACGACCCGATGCTCGAGTCGGCCAAGACGCTCGCCCGCGAGCACCAGCGCATCAGCACGTCGATGCTGCAGCGGCGGCTGCGCATCGGCTACCCGCGCGCGGCGCGGCTGATGGACCAGCTGGAGGACGAAGGCGTGGTGGGGCCGCCGGAGCAAGGCGGCCAAAGTCGCATGGTGCTGCTCGGCATGCCGGTGGGCGTGGCGGACGAGGAGTAGTAACGGCGCTCGGCAACTTCTAAGGTCAGCGCCGAGTTGCTGCGGCGGGCGCTCCCGGGTTCCGGCTGAACCTTACATCGCGTCTGGCTGCTATAATGCGCTGGTCGCGTGCCACGCGACGCTTGCGATTGCTGATGACGCACCCTTCACCCCGCGCCTTGATCGCCGCGCTTGCCGCGTTCGTCATCCTGGCTCTCATCACAACGTCGATCGATGGCGGCGAGGGGCTGGCTGCGGTGACAGCGCAGCCGCGCATCGGGCCCGGCGTGCAGGAAGCCTTCGCACGTGAGCCGGACGCGGCCGTGATCGTCACGCTCCGTCAACCTACGGCGCTGCGCGCCCGGCGGATCGATGTCCGCTCACTGCGCTCGCAGGTGGCGTCGGCGCAAGACCAACTGCTCCAGGCTGTACCCGCCGGTGAGTTCAGGACGACGCGTCGCTATACCGCGCTGCCCGTCCTCGCGGGGCGCGTGTCGGAAGACGGGCTGAAGGCGCTGGAAGCGCGGCCGGACGTTACCGCCGTGCAGCTCGACACGCAGGGCACGATGGCGCTGAACCAGTCGGCGCCGCTGATCTACGCCGACGAAGTCCAGGCCACCGGCCTTACCGGCGCGGGCATCATCGTCGCGGTGATCGATACGGGCATCGATACGGACCACGCGGACCTGGCGGACAGCATCGCGTATGAGCGGTGCTTTCTTACTTCCGGAGCGTGCCCGCCCCCACCACACCCCGCCGAAGACAACCACGGCCACGGGACAAACGTCTCGGGCATCATTACCAGCAACGGCACGGTAGCGCCGCGTGGTGTCGCGCCCGACGCGCAGATCGCGGCGTACAAGGTGCTCAACGCAGCCGGCAACGGCGTGGAATCGGACTGGCTGGCCGCGCTGGACGACATCATCGCGAACCACCCGGAGGTGGACTACGTCAATATGAGCCTGCAGAGCTCCGTGGCGTGCCCGGACGCCGCGCTGGAGACGGCGGTATCGGCGCTCCGGAAGCAGGGCGTGGGAACATTCATCGCGGCCGGCAACCACGGGACGAAAGACTCGTTCGCGACACCGTCGTGCGTCACGGAAGGCATCTCGGTGGGTGCGGCGTACGACAGCAACGTGGGTCCGCTCACGTGGAGCGGCGTCTGCACGGACACCACGACGGCGACAGACCAGGTGGCCTGCTGGTCGGACTCGAGTCCCGATCTCGACCTGCTGGGCCCGGGCGCGTACATCACATCGACAGGGCGTAACGGCTCGATGTCCACCTACCGGGGCACGTCGCAAGCCACGCCACACGCTGTGGGCGTGGCAGCGCTGCTGAAACAGGCGATCCCCACGCTGAGCCTGGACGAGATCGAGGCGCGGCTGAAGGCCACAGGCACCATGCTCGTCGACGATTTGCAGGACGGGGACGACAACACGAACCGGCGCAGCCCCCGCGTGGACGCGCGCGTGGCCCTGCTCACGGACGATTCGGCGGACTACGACGGCGATGGCTGCACGAACGGCGAGGAGTTCGGCACGGACATAAACCTGGGAGGAAAGCGGAACCCCCTCTCGTTTTGGGACTATATGAACCCGACCGGAGACGGAATGAACCGCGCCGAT
Source organism: Dehalococcoidia bacterium (assembly GCA_044870035.1). Lineage (GTDB taxonomy): Bacteria > Chloroflexota > Dehalococcoidia > DSTF01 > RBG-16-68-14 > JBBDXS01. Next base: position 958 of record JBIOYF010000076.1, on the reverse strand, counting down.
GACATTCTTGCCGTCGTCGACCAGTACTTCATCGACGCGGGCAACCCAGACTATACCGAGGCGACGGACCGGACTGTCGCTGGTCCATACCCATGGAGTCTCGGCCCGCCGAACGGGATGCAACGGATCGATGACGTGCTGAATGAACTTTCGCAATACTTCCACGACTGTCTGCCCTAACGCGTTGACCGCATCAGCGCTATGATCGTCAACTGATAGCCTTGCGAGTGATACTCCGCCGTCCTCAGCTTGCGTTCATGCTCGCGTTGGCGCCGGCCATTGCTGGCCTGCTCGTGCTCAGCCGTGCAGGGCCCGCCGGGCCGGCGAACGCCGCCGAACCGCTCTTTACCTACGGGAGGCTACCGGTCGAGATCGAGCAGCCGACCAGCCTAACGTTCGGACCGGACGGCCGCCTCTACGTGGCGTCGCAGACGGAGATACGGGCGCTCACGCTGAACGGCGCCGGAGACGGCGTCACGTCGTCGGAACAGGTCGCAGCGGGCCTGTCAGGCGTGCTCGGCATCGCGTTCGACCCCACTACGGGCGCCTCGCCGATGACGCTGTACGCGTCGGGGCAGGATACCGGCCTGCCGGACGGGTTCCAGGGCGTCATCAGCACGTTCACGGCGCCGGACTGGGAGCGCGAGGACGTCATCACCAACCTGCCGACGTCGGCGCCGCGGCTCAACCACATGACGAACGGTATCGCGTTCGATGGCAGCGGCCGGCTCCTGATCGCGCAGGGTTCGGCGACGGATGCCGGCATCGCCGACCCACCGGGCTCGGGGGACTACTGGCACGAGACGCCGCTCTCAGCGGCAATGCTCGTCGCGGACGTGCACGCCGCCGGCTTCGATGGCCGGATCACCTACAGTCCGCCCGGCCCGCCGACGAACGACAACATCGACCAGACGGGCGGCGACGTTGCGGTCTTCGCGCCCGGACTGCGCAACCCGTA
>JBIOYF010000075.1:0-2007 GCA_044870035.1 Dehalococcoidia bacterium | reverse complement strand
CCGGCTAGCGCCCCGTTGAGCCGTGGCCGCCGCCGCCGCGCTCGCTGGGGCTGAGCGCGTCTACTTCCACGACGGGCAGCTCCGCCAGCGCCGCGATGACGAGCTGAGCGATGCGGTCGCCGTGGTGCAGCACGTGCTCCTTCGTCGAGCCGAACGTCCACATCGTCACCAGCACCTCGCCGCGGTAGTCGCTGTCGATCGTGCCGAAGGCGCAGCCTACGCCCTTGAGCGAAAGCCCTGATCGCGGGCGTACCTGCGCGTCGTAACCCGCAGGGACTTCGATCGCGACGCCGGTAGCGATGCGCACGGGGTCTTGAGTGAGGACCAGCTCCCCGTCCGGCAGGTAGGCGTGCAAGTCCAGGCCCGACGCGCCGGGCGTGGCGCGCGCGGGCAGCTGCGCATCGGGATGGAGACGCTTGATTTTGAGAGCGAGCTGCTCGGTCACGTGGGCGAAGATAACAAACCGCCCGCGCAGGCGCACGGGCGTGTGGTGTTATGTCCGCGTGGCGGTTAGCCCGCGGTAGCGGCGGCGGGCTCCTTTACTTCCTCGAGGCCGATCCAGGCGCTGCGCTTCTGGATCTCGCGCGGCGGGTCGATGTAGATAGCGCCCCAGCCGCAGGCGTCCTCGCAGAGGCGGCAGCCGGTGCACTTCTTGTCGATCAACGTGGCGGTGCCGAAGAAGTCGCCGACCTGTCGTTCGACGTCGCCGAGGAAGAGCGCATCGAAGGGGCAGATCTGAATGCACAGCTCGCAGCCGCTGCCGATGCAGTTGTCCTCGATGACGATGGCCTTGGGCCATTCCTTGCGCGGGAAGGTCCGGCAGACTTCGCCGGCTTCGTCCAGGATCGACTCGGGCGGGCAGACGACACCGCATGCGCCGCAGTCGATGCACAGCTCCGGGTCGATGACGTGGAGCTCGTTACGCGTGCCCGTAATGGCCTCGGTCGGACAGCGCTTGGTGCAGGCCGTACAGCCGATGCAGGTCTCGATGATGGTGTAGGGCACAGTGCTTCCTCCGAAGCTATATCGACAGTGCTCAGTTAGTATATCGGCCGCTTTCGGACTAGGGCAAACCCATGGCCGAGGCGTGGTGGAGGCAGGCCGAGGGCCGCGCCCATCCCCGCCGTAGACGCGCAGCCCTCTCGATCTGTCTAACGTGCTTCCGATGCGCTAGCGCATGCGCCGCCTCCGCTGCTGTGCAACTGCTCTAGTGGTTAGAAGGATAGGAGAGCAGCTCGGCGCCGGAGGAGGGATCCGGGCCGACGTCCGCCCGCGCGGCGGCGGCGGCATCCTGCACCGACATGTGATCGTCCAGGTAGTAGCGCAGCCAGGCCAGCGTCGCGTCGTCCGTGTGGCCGGAAGTGACCAGGTCGTTCCAGCCGACGACCGCGCCCGCACCCCTCCTGACGAACGCCGCGGCCAGCTTCTCGGAGTGGAACACGTCGCATCCCATCAGCACGACGGCCGCCCCGCCGAAATTGCCCTCCATCGTTTCGGTGACGAACAGCTCCGGGATGGCGAAGAAGAGCTCGCCCCGCGCGACCGACTCCCTGTTGTAGCCGGCGGCCTTCAGGCGGCCGTTGAGCTGCGCGCGGACGTACTTCTTCTTGCTGTAGGGCTCAGACGTAAAGAGGTGCGCGTCGCCGGTCAGCTTGCCGGCCTCGTCTCTGCGCAGGCCGGCGTGGGTGCGCAGCAAGATGATCTCGTACTGATGGGAGGGCAGCTTACGGTAGTAGTTGACGTTCACCCGGTAGCCGGGCACGTAATCGACCGCGTAGCCCGCCGCCTCGAGCAGCGCCGTCGCCTCATCGACGAACGGCTGGTCGGGCGCGGTGGAGTCGAGCTGGTCGACGATGACCGCGCGCGGCCCGGACGGCCCGCTGTCGCCCAAGAGCGGCAGCACGACGATCGCGGCGACGGCCAGCGCCGCAAGCGCGGCGGCCGCAACGGCGATCGGCCGCCAAAGCGACCTCAGGCGACCGGCAAGAGCCAAGACTACAGCCTCCT
>JBIOYF010000074.1:0-2401 GCA_044870035.1 Dehalococcoidia bacterium | reverse complement strand
GGAGCTGGCCGGTGTGGCCGCCGCGCGCCTCAGCCTCTTCGCAGAGCCCGCGCCGCAGGCGAGCAGCGCCGGCAACCTGCAGGCGCAGACGCTGAGCTTCGATGTCGCCCGCCGGATCGTCATGTCGCCAGCGAACGTGGCGAATAACACGCAGGCGCTTCGAACGTTCGTCGTGCTTGCGGACCGAGACGACTTGGCCAAGTTCTGGGCCCTGCGCGAGGGCAAGCAGCCCGATGGCAAGGACGCCTCCAGCTTGATCTTTCTGACCGCGGTCGACGCCTTCCGCAGCCGCTCCGACCGCCCCGACCTCCAGTTCCTCGCCGATGTGCTTTCAACTGCTGATCCCTTGAAGCTGGCCGCTAAGTATCCGGAGCTGGCTTCGCGTGTCCAGCAAGTCCTGTTCGAGGAGTACGTTGCGGGGGATGAACCGGTGATCGAGCTGGCATCCGCCCGCTACGACGGGCGAACGAACAGCATCGCACTGGCCGTCTCCTTCAGTAACCCCGGACGGGCCGTGACGCTTATCTGTGACGGTCTCGACGCAAGTGAAAGCGTTGTCCAGGTACCGAACGGTTCCGGGCAGCTCGCGGTAGTGATGGCCTATGAGGCGAACCCTCGCGACTACAGCTACACGGACTTCGACTGCCGTACCAAGTACGGGCAGGCGTTCAACGGCGAAGTACGCTTCGTCGACGAGCGGGAGCCAACCGACACGCCGGAAGCGGCGCGCCCCACTCCGACCCCGAGGCCCGCACCTCCCACACCGACGCCTGTGCCCTCGGGAGATGAGTGCATCGCCGACCCGGGTTCTGCCGTCGGCCTCTTCGAGTGCGAGTGAAGCGCCTAGGCGCCAGGTCCTACGCCCGGCCGCCGGCCGGCGAGTCGTCCAGCGCGCGGCGGACGAAGGCCGGGTCGCCCAGGATCGACTCCTCCGGTATGTACATGCGGCCGTAGCGCTCCAAGTAAACGAGCTGTTTGATGGAGAGGAAGCCCATGCGCATCGATGGGTGTTCGAAGGCGCTGCTCTTCGCCGCTTCCTGGTAGGCGCGCCCGGCATCGCGCATGAGCCGCAGGCGATCGGCGAACGAGCGTTTGGGCGGCTGCTCGCCGGTCGCTTTGCGGACCACGTCGTCGCCGCTCATCATCAGGTCGGCCATACTGACGTCGCGGAGCGGCAGCGTCAGCACCGGCTCGAACGTCGCGCGCGCGAAGGTGCGGATCTGCTCATCGCTCAGCCCGAGCGAGCGCAGGCTCGGGCCGTTCACCTCGATCATGACGCCGGCGATGTCGTCCCACGAATCCTCGTTGCCCAGCGAGGCCTCGCACAGCGCGCGGAACATGCGGCGCGACTGCGGGTCCATCTGCGCAATGATCCCCCAGTCGATCATGCCCAGCCGGCCGTCGGGCAGGAGCAGCAGGTTCCCCGCATGGATATCCGCGTGGAACGCGCCCACGCGCAACCCGGTGAGCACCCACGCCTTGAGCAGCTCGCGCACCAGCGGCGCCGGGTCCACGCCCAGCGCCTGCGCCTGCGCCAAGTCGTCCAGCGGCGCGCCATCCAGCAGCTCCATCGTCAGCACGCGCTGTGCCGTGAGCTCGTGGTGCACACGCGGCACGACGAGCAGCGACAGCCCGTAGTCTTCGTACAGCCGGCGGAAGACGTCCATGGTGCGCGCTTCGTTGCGCAGGTCCAGCTCTTCCGCGATCTGCATCCGTAACCCCACCACGAGCGCGACCATGTTGTAGCCCTGGTCGAAGCCGCGCGCCGCCGTGAAGCGCGAGACCCACTCCATCATCGCGATGTCGGTTGCGACGGTGCGCTCGATGTTCGGGCGGAGCACCTTGACGGCAACGGGCGTGCCGTCGCGCAACGTAGCGCGATGGACGACGGCGATCGACGCCGCCGCGAGCGGCTGCTCTTCGAACGAGGCGTACGCGTCGCCGATCGGGCGCCCCAGCTCCGACTCGATGGTCGATTTCACCAGAGCGAACGGCACGGCCGGGCCGGTGTCGAGGCAGCCGCGAAACTCTTCGGCCACCGACTCGCCCACAATCCCGGGCGCCGACGCCGCGAACTGCCCGAACTTAATGTAGGTGGCGCCCAGCCCCTCTGACACGCGACGCGCAGCGCGCGCCGGATTGCCGCCGCGCCGCAGCAGCCGCTTGCCCGCTTCCGGCACCAGGTGGCGCGCCCCGAGCGCCCAGATACGGACGACGCGCCGCAGTCCGCGGAGCAGACTCCAGCGCGGCAGCTGCGCCGGCCGCACGTCGAAAGCTACGCTCTTCCAGCGTTCGCCGTTGGCCGAAGCCGTCGCGGATTCAGTCGCTTCATGCATCCTGTCGTGGTACGCCAGGCAGCGCTTATTGTCAAGCTTGTCTGTTGCCGGGCGGGCACGGAGTC
>JBIOYF010000073.1:0-4126 GCA_044870035.1 Dehalococcoidia bacterium | reverse complement strand
CCCTCGATGACGTAGTCGTCGCCGTCACGCACGGCGCGCGTCTGCAGCGCGCCCAGGTCGGAGCCGGCCTCCGGCTCGGTGTAGGCGAGACAGAACTCGATCTCGCCGCGCGCGATCGCCGGCAGGTAGCGTTGCTTCTGCTCCTCGTTGCCGAAGCGCATGATCATCGGTCCCGCCACGCCCACCCCGACGAGACGGCCCGCGGGCAGCACGCGCAAGTAGGCCAGCGCGTCCTCCACCAGCGCCGTCTGCACCGGCGTGCCTTCCATCCCGCCGTACTCCTTCGGCCAGCCCGGCGCCAGCCAGCCACGGTCGCCCAGTTCGCGTAGCACCGCGCGCACGCGCGGCCCCAGCTCCTGCCCGGAGTCGGTCTCCTCGATCACGGCGGGCGTCACGAGCCGCGATAGCAGCGCGTGGAGCTCACTCCGGAAGCGCTCCTCGTCCGGCGTCAGTCGAAAGTCCATGCGTTAGCTACGTAGGATGTACTCGGACGTGCGGAACGCCAGCCCGAACGGCTTCAGGAACTGCGCCACGTCGTCCGACATGAGCGCCTCCGCCTCGGGCGCGTTGTAGCGCGGCCCCTTCAGGACGTCGGGATCGAAGAAGGTCAGCTCGACGACGCCGTCGATCTCCGGCGCTTTGCCCACGCGCCGGACGACGATGTTCGTCACGTAGCGCGAGATGCCGTTCATGTGCTTGAGCACGAGCGGCACGTGCGTGTGCAGCCAGTGCTCGGCGAACCGCCCGCGCGAGATGCCCTCCTTGCGCACGACCGGATAGACCATCTTGACGCCCGGCGACCGCTCCCCGTCTGGCCAGGAGCGATCGTAGTCGCGCTGGATGCCCTGTTGCACGTGGTAGGCGACGACACCGCCGAAGAACTCGTCGGCTTCCTCCTGCATCGCGACCGCGGTCGCGGCCGAGTCGAAACGCCGCGCGCGGTCCATGAAGTCGCCCAGCTCGTCGAACCACATCTCGGCGATCACGTCCGTGTCGGCGAGCGCGTGCTGGACCTTGGGCTGCCAGTCCGCATCGACGACGTTGACCGCGTAGCGGCTCATGCGCGGAAAGTGCTCCATCGGTCCGCGAGCGTGCTCGGTCAGGTACGTGCGCTGAAACTCCTCGCGGCTCAGCGCCGGCGCTCTGCGAGCGAAGAACATTAGCTTCTCGGCCACGCTAGCCGTCCGTCCCCATGGGCGCGGTGATCACGCCGTCGTCGGTGAGCTGCGCGATGCGCGCGTTGTCGTAGCCGAGCAGCTCCTGGTACAGCACCGCGTTGTGCTGGCCGAGGAACGGGCTCGCCTCTACACCGGCGGGCTCGTCGCCGAACACGATCGGCGAGCGCGGCAGCCGCAGCGGGCCGAGACCCGGGTGATCGATGTCGGCGAAGACGCCGCGGGCGTTCAGGTCGTCGTCCTGCAGGACCTCCGCGATGTCGAGCACGATGCCGCATGGCACGTCGGCGGCGATCATCGCTTCGAAGACGTCGCGCTTGGTGCGCGGGCGCGTCCACTCGCCGACGATGCGGTCGACCTCCTCGCGGCTCTGCCAGCGCTCGGCGCGCGTGCGAAAGCCTTCCGTCGTGCTCAGATCGTCGCGCCCGATGACAGAGAACACGGCGTGCGCCTGCTTGTCGAGGTTCGACGCGATATACACATGCCCGTCCGACGTCTCATACAGGTTCCCCGGCGAGTAGCCGACCAGCACGTTGCCCGCGCGGCCGGGCACGCGGCCCGTGTTGTAGTAGATGTTGTATAGATTGAACGGGATGCAGACCGCCACGTCGCGCATCGCGATCTCGATGCGTTGCCCCCTACCCGTCCGCTCGCGTTCGTACAGCGCCGCCAAGATGCCGGAGACCATGTGCGGCGACACAAGCGTGTCGACGAAGAGCACGCCCGACAGCGTCGGCGGCGACTCCGGATAGCCGGTCGCGGCCATGATGCCCGACATCGCCTGCATCGCCATGTCGAGGCCGGGCGCGCGCGCGTACTTGCTCTTGCGTCCGAAGCCGGACACCGACGCGTAGATCAGCCGTTGGTTCACCGATGCGAGCTCGTCGTAGCCGAGGCCCCACTCGTCCATGGTGCCGGGTACCAGGTTCTCGATCAGGATGTCGGCCTTGCGCATCAGGTCTTTGAAGATGGCGCGCCCCTGCTCGAGCTTCAAGTTGAGCGTCATCGATTCCTTGCCGCCGTTGTAGAGCGCGAAGAGCGGCGACATCATGCTCGACGGGTCACGCGATGAGAGGCGCGCCTGATCGCCCTGCGGCCCCTCCAGCTTGATCACCCGCGCGCCCATCCCGCCCAGCAGCCACGCTGCGTACGGGCCGGTCACGGCCTGCGACATATCGACGACGAGAACACCTCCGAGCGGGCCGCTCTTCACGTTGCTAGCGGTACTCCTCGGGGTAGCGCTCCGAGCGCTTCTTCGCCGCACCGCGCGTGCCGAGGTCGCGCCGCTCCTTGGGGAAGCTCACCTCGTCCTCGGCCCACTTCATCCCAACGATGAGCGGGTGCACGGCCGAGTACTGCATGAACGGCGAGACCATCCGCAGCAGGTCGTATGTTACGTTGGTGTACGCCTTCCCGATCGCCAGGCCGTCGCGCGGGAGGAGCGAGATCGCCTTTGTCAGCGCTTTGACTTCAGCCTCCAGCTTGTCGGCCGGCACGACACGGTTGATCAACCCCAGGCGCTCGGCCTCAGCCGCGCCGAAGTCGCGACCGGTCAGCATCAGCTCGCGCGCCTTCTTCGGCCCGCAATGCAGGATCTCCAGCGGCAGCGTCCACATCGTCCCCGAAGCGCCCAGCCGCTGTTCGGTATGCGCGAACACGGCGTCGTCCGCCGCGATCACGAAGTCGCAGACGAGCGCGAGGAACCAGCCCGCCCCGAAGCAGCGGCCCTGCACCTGGCAGATCACCGTCTTCATCGAGACCAGGATCGCCGCGAACTTCTCGGATCGTCGCCGGTCCAGCAGCAGGCCGTTGCGCTGCGGCGCCCGCTTCACGCGTTCGCCCGGCTTCACGTCGGCGATGCCGTACATGCGGCCGATCTCGTTCAGGTCCCAGCCGGAGGAGAAGTCCTTGCCTTTCGCCCGGACCACGACGCACTTCACGTCGTCGTCCAGCTCCGCGTCGCGGATGCCGGACACGACGCCGTCCAGCATCTCGTCGGTCATCGCGTTCGCCTTGCTCGGGCGGTTGAGCGTCAGATAGATGACGTTGCCCTGCTTCTCCTTCAGGACGGTCGCTTCGGCCATATGTCTCCTTTGGGGCGGGCGCTCGTAGCCGTCCACGTATATCGATAGCGCCGAACGCCGTCAAGTACGCGACACCCAGTTGGGGGGTGGGGATGGGAGAGCAAGATTCAGTAGAATGACCGCCGCAGCTATGGATTTTCACGATTCGCCGGAGGAGGCCGCGTTCCGCAGCGAGGTGCGCTCGTTCATCGAGAGCGAGCTGCCCCCGGGCCTGCGCTGGCGCGGCGGGCTGCGCAGCGGCCTGGACGCCGGCCGCGCCATGTACGGCGGCCAGGCCTCGAAGGAGTGGCGGCGCAAGATCGCCGCGCGCGCCTGGACGGCGCCCGCCTGGCCCAAAGAGTACGGCGGCGCCGGCATGTCGGTCATGGAGCAGTTCATCTTCAATGAGGAGATGGCGCAGGCGCGCGCTCCCCGCACCGGCGGCGGCATCGCGGTCGGCATGGCCGGCCCGACGATTATGGTGCACGGCACGGAAGAACAGAAGCAGCGCTTTCTACCCGCGATGCTCACCGGCGAGCAGGTCTGGTGCCAGGGCTTCAGCGAACCGAACGCCGGCTCCGACCTGGCGAACCTCCAAACAACCGCTGTCCGCGACGGCGATGACTACGTGATCAACGGCCAGAAGATCTGGACGTCGCAGGCGCAGAAGGCGCACTGGATGAACTTGCTCGCCCGCACTGACACCGACGCGCCCAAGCACAAGGGGATCAGCTACTTCATGGTCGATATGAAATCGCCGGGCATCCAGGTGCGCCCGCTCGTCAACATGGTCGGTCACGACGAGTTCAGCGAAGTCTTCTTCGACAACGTACGCGTCCCGAAGGACAACCTGCTCGGCGAGCAGAACCGCGGCTGGTACCTGGCGAC
>JBIOYF010000072.1:0-12052 GCA_044870035.1 Dehalococcoidia bacterium | reverse complement strand
CTCTGAATAGGCGACAACGGGATGATCGAGCGCGTCAATAGCTATCGCCCCGGCGGAGTCCGCGCCTCCACCAAAGTTGTGTTCTGTCGTCACACATGCAGGATTGCACCGCGTGAGGTACCACGGGTGATAGGGCGGAATGTATGAACCCGGTGTGTAAGTGACGGCAGGGTAGCCGTAAGCGTCAAGCGACAGAGACGTGCTGACGCCAGTGAATACACCACCCGCTGGCGTTGGATCACCGGACTGGTTGACTATCTTGATCTGGCCATTGGTTTCATAGGCAACCGTCCAGTGTCCTGAGGGTTGAATCTTCAGCTCCGACCTCCCGAATGTGCCGGTGAATAGGTACATGAACTGTCCGCCATCTTCATTGCCGGCGCAGTTGGGATCGTCGCACGTGTCGATCACCAGTCCGTACCGATTGCCGCAGCTATTGTCGGGCGTACCGAAACCGACAATGTCGTACCGGCAAAAGAACGAGATGACTGGATTGCCCTGATCGTTGATTGCAATGTCGGAGCCCCATCCGTTGACAGCACGCTCTCCCAAAGCTGGGTAAGTCACGTTTTCGGGACCGACGCAGTAGATATCGTCGCAGTGGATCACGCCCAAGTTCGCCTGGTCAGGCTCGTGACTCCAGAAACTCATGACCGGCTTCCCCGCAGCGTCCAAGGCAATCGCAGGCTCCTCTACGTCACCCGGGTCGAGCCAACTCATTATGTGCCCGGAGCACACAGCATCCCAGCACCGGTATATCCGCAAGCCGCCAAACGATGAGCTCGTCAGTGCGATGACCGCCCTGTCGGAAGCATCCAGCGCCATGTCCATGCGAGTGCCCAAGACTGAGTACGACTCGGGGAAGCGTTCTCTGGTCGTCGACTTGCAGTACGGGTCATGGCACTTGAGGACCTCCACAACGCCGTCCGCCAGCTGAGCGACGGTGGGGTTGCCAATGCTGTCGAGCTCCATCTCCGCGTGGTAGCCGTCGTCTGCCGGAGGGTTAGGAACCACGTCAACACCCGTCTGTCCGCAGTCGATTGTCACGCAGTGCATGACCCTCATGTCCTCTGCGTACAGGTCAGAGTAGGCCACGACAGGCACGCCCTCAGCGTTCAGCGTGAGCGACGTGTAGAACGTGTCGGTGTTGTCATGCGATACGATCTGGTTTCCCGATGTGCATCCCGTGTTGCCGCAGAACAAGAGCTTCATCTCGTTGGGCGACCCTCGATAAGACACGATCGGCTTGCCGTTGGCATCCGACACGACCGATGCCACGAAGGCCGAGCCCGCCTCGATCACGACTTCGGTCTCTGTCCCGGCGCAGTTCGCGTCGTCGCAGTGGACCAGCTCCACCTGGTTGTTCGTGTCGTCGTAATACGTGACGATCGGATTTCCCGACGGATCGAGGGCGATCGACGTGTAAAGACCTTCGATTGCGGCGTCGGCCGCAAGCGTGTTGACGAATTCACCTCCACCGGTGCAATTGATGTCGTTGCAGTGCATCACCTTCACGTCGCCCGTCGTCGCGTCCTGATAGGACACCACAGGAAAGCCGGAGGCGTCGAGCGCCATCGAGGTGTAGCGCCCCGTATTGTTGGCGGTGTCATGAGAGGAGAAGGTCGAGGTGAGGAAACCCGTGCAGCCCGCCGTGCTGCAGCGCATGATGCGCAAGTCACCGGAGGTAGCATCATAGTAACTCACCGCTGGGTTGCCCGCACCGTCGATCGCGAGTGACGCGTAGGCGCCGACGTCGGTCGAGCCGGTCCCGTCCGCGAAGACGGTCGAGCTTGACCCGCCCGAGCAGGATGCATTGCCGCAACGGTGAATCGAGAGGCTGGTGGTCACCGTATCGTATGCAGCTATCACCGGTATGTTCGTGCCAGGCGCAAGCTCCATCGATAGGTAGTAGCTGCCCCCGGTCGTGATCTGGTTGATGATGGGCACCCCGCTACAATTTGTGTAGCTACACATGGCCACCTTGGGATCGCTCAGTGTCGCATCGCGATAGGCGATAACCGGTAGCCCGGACGTGCTGTTGATCTCGATGTCGGCGTAGTCTCCTACGCTATTGGCGGAGTCGACAATTTGTACAGACGGTCCGGTAGCTAGCGCTGGAAGCGTCTCGGTCAAGAAACCGGCCGTCAGCGCGACCAGCGCGCAGACGGCCAGCGCTAAGATTGTCTTTCTTGTCTTCATTGAACGTTCCTTTCATTTCCTCCGTCGTTCCGTAGTTCGGCTTGACGGTCCCATTTCGGCGACCGCCGGACACACCCAGGTGGACATGCCCGGCAGTCCGCCGCGTGCTAGAAAATCATTGCCGGAGCGTACTGGATCGGCGTTTGGCCGCCATTAGGCAAGCGTTTGCCGGGCGTTACGTTGCCGCGCTCGCTGGCAAGCTGATATGGTGCATTCCTAGCTATCTGGCAGGTGGAAGCTATGAGAGAAGAAGCCCGCTCCGCGCAGCTTGAGGTCGATCTGCTTGGCCGCTTCGAGGTCCGGGTGTCGGGCCGAACCGCGATCAGCGGCGACTGGCCGCGCCGTAAGGCGCTCGCTCTTCTCAAGCTCCTTGCGCTGCAGCCAAGCCGTTCCATGCACCGCGAGCAAACGTACGACGTGCTCTGGCCTGACCTCGATCCGCCCGCGGCCGCCAACAACCTTCGTCAGAATCTTCACCACCTTAGACGAGCCCTCGGCGATCGGGACGGCAGCCATGTCATCTCGATCACGAAAGACACCATCTCGTTGTCGCCGGCCGCTGCACTCGATATCGATGCGTTTCAACGCGCTGCCCACAGCGCGTTGCGCCAAGCCGGAACTTCCTCCTACGAAGTTGCCCTGGCGAAGTATCGAGGCGATCTCCTGCCAGATGACTTCTTCGAGGACTGGACCGAACCACACCGCTCGCAACTGAGGACGCTGCGAAACCGCCTCCTACTGAGGGCCGGACGGGCATATGCCGAGCAGGGACAGCACGAATCCTCGATCGCCCGTCTCGAAGAACTGTTGCAAGCTGAGCCACTCCAGGAGAGTGCGGTCCGTCTGCTGATGCGTAGCTATGCGAAGACAGGATCGAGAGATCGAGCGCGTCGCGCCTACACAGCGTTTAGCAAAACGTTGCGACGCGAAGTCGGCGCTTCGCCAGCAACGGAGACGCGGGACTTGTATGAAGAACTCGGACGCGGGACAGTACCGGATTCGACGCCGAATCCAGTCGACACCGCCGAATCTTCAGCGCACCAGATGCTAAGAGCGCCGGAACTCCACTATGCCACCGCCATCGACGGCACGCGCATCGCGTTCTGGACGCTCGGGTCAGGAAAGCCGCTGGTAAAGATGCCGGACCTTCCGATCAGCAACCTCGGCCTGGAGTGGCAGGCGCCGGAAGTCCGCTCGTGGTACGAACGGCTGGCGGCTGACCGCATGCTGATCCAGTACGACTGCAGAGGCTCAGGACTATCGGATCGCGCAATCGAGGATTGCAGCCCGGAAGCCCACCTCCTGGATCTCGAAGCTGTAGTAGACCGCCTCAGTCTGCAAACATTCGCGCTATACGCGTCCGGACACGGCGGGCCTGTCTCTATCATGTACGCGGCCCAGCATCCGGAACGCGTTTCGCATCTCATACTTTGGGCCTCATACGCCCGGATCGCACAATACGCTGACTCGCCAGCGTGGGCCACGGTGCGGGCCTTCGGAGAGGGCGGCGACTGGCAAACGTACACGCAGATTCTCGCGCACGTAAACACAGGGTGGTCCCATGGCGACCTCGCCCGGCGCGTAGCTGAGTACATGCAAGAATCAATTTCGCCCGACGTGCTATGGGCGTTTCGAGAGGCCTTCAACGAGGTTGACGTGGCGAGTCTTCTACCAGAGGTCAGAGTACCGGTGCTTGTGCTTCAGCCGAAGCAGCTGCGTCAGGTCGACATTGAGAACGTGAAATCGCTCGCAGCTCAATTGTCTAACGGGCGACTCACATTAATCGAAGGCGACTCCGAGGAGCCGTTCCTCTGCGACGCTGAAACAGTGCTTAGCGCAATCGACGCGCTGCTGGACAACCGCTGACCCGCACGTCGCTTGACGCTAGCTAGGTCAGCTGGTTGCGATGGACGTAGTCCGCCGCCTCTACCTTATTGCGAGCACCGATCTTCGTGTAGATGTTCGTGATGTGCCGCGCCACCGTCCGCACGCTCAGCGTGAGGTCCGACGCGATCTCCGTGTTCGTCCTGCCTGCCGCGATCAGACGCAGGACTTCCACCTCGCGGGGTGTCAGGCCGTCGAGGCCGGCTACGAGGGGCGCCACGGCCAGCCGCCCTTCTTCTAGGAACTCCTTGGCGATTGCGACGATCGGCCCGGGGATCGTAGAGAAGCGTAGACGCGCTATTGCCCTCCATCACGACGAAGCGTGCGTTGGGCGTCGCCGCAGCGACCTGCCTGCCCGCGCTGAGCGCCGTCCGGTCGCCCCGTTGCTGGACGATCATCGCCGGCGTCTGCACACGGGGCAAGTAAGCGCTTAGGTCAAGCGCCTGCTGATACTCCATGTACTTCGCCACAACATCCGGCGATGCAGAGTCGCGCAGGATCCCGGCGAACCATCGCTGTATGTCTACAGGTTCGTCGGGATAGAGGGCGGCGGCTATTGCTCTGCGCGCAACGGGCCAGTCGGCGCGCACGAGATCGATGAGCCCCTGGATCGCGCCGGCCCGATAGACGTCATCGGGCGCTCGTACGCGTCCTCCAGGAAGAGGCGCGACACGCGGTCCGGATGCTCTGCGGCATAGGCCAGCGCCACCGCGACCCCTTCGTTCATAGCCCAGATGTCGAACCGATCGACCTGCGCCTCATCCACCGCAGCGGCGAGGTCCTGTACTTGGACATCTAGGGAGAGATCATGGACCTCCCGCTGAGAAGCGCCCCAACCGCGCCGGTCGAACGAGATCACGCGTCGGTCTTCGGCGAGCCTACGCTCCAGGGTCATCGGCGCCCCCGGGTTGGACGGGCTCCAGACAGACTCCGCGTCGAAGACGAACGCCGGAAGGACCACGACCGTTGGCCCGTAGCTCGAGCCGTACGACATGTATGCAATGCGCGTGCCGTCGGCGCTGGTGCAGAACTGGATCGCCGGCTCCATCGCGCGACTATTCTACATCGACGCCCCATGCCCCCGCCCCGCGTTCTCTGCCGCGGGTCGGGCTTCAGCCTGACCCGGCCAACGCCGTAGGAGGCGAGGAACGGGCTTGTCGGAGGTATCTCTCCGCCCGTAATCTCGTTTTAGGCGCGCATCGCGATGCGCCTGACCCCGGTGGCGGCAAACGCTTGACACCGCCCCCTTGTCCCTGTAGTATCCTCAGCAAGCTAGCCCAGGTGTTCTATTTCGAATAGATCATCCGCATACGCAGAAAGAGGTGTTTTTACCAAACAAACGTGTTAATTGCAGATTCAGCTCGAAGCTACGAGCTGGTATCGAGAAGGTCTGAAGAGCGCTTCAAAATCGCCGGGAATGACAGCAAAGATCGCGAGCTGGAGGCCTAAGTAGAAGGAACCCTGCGTGCAACAACCCAAGTTCTTCATCCCAACGGGCGCGTGGAACGTGCGCGCGGGCATCTCGCCGCAGCAGGTGCTGGAGGCCGCGCGCAAGGCCGACGCGTCCGGCATTGACGGCATCTTTACCGGCGACCACGTAACCTTCTACGGCAACGGCAACGACGGCCTGTCCTGCCTCACGGCGGTCGCCGCCGTCACCGAGCGCGTCGAGCTGATGACCAGCGTCTATCTGCTCGCGCTGCGCCACCCCACGCCGGTCGCGTTGCAGTGCGCGATGCTCGACCAGCTTGCGCTCGGCCGCTTCATCCTGGGCGTCGGCATCGGCGGCGAAGATCCGAACGAGTGGTGGGCCTGCGGCATCGATCCGAAGACGCGCGCCCGCCGGACCGACGAGTCACTGGCGATCATGCGCTCGCTCTGGACGAACGACGAGACGACGTTCGACGGCAAGTACTTCAAGCTGAACAAGGTGCGTATGCAGCCGAAACCGTTCCGCGATACCGGCGTCACCGTGCACATCGGCGGGCGCTCCGACGCCGCGCTCGAACGCACGGCGCGCTTCGGTGACGCGTGGGTCTCGATCTGGGTATCGGCCCGGCGGATGCAGGAGGCACGCGAGCGGATCGATGAGCTCGCCACGAAGGAAGGCCGCGACCCAGCCTCGATAGGTATGGGCATCCAGCTCTGGCACTCGGTGGCGATGGACGGCGACCGCGCAGCGGCGAAGGAGCGACTGACACGACGCATGGAGGGCTTCTACAAAATCCCGTACGACCGCTTCGAGCGCTACTCGCCTTATGGCACGCCCGAGGAGATCGCGGAGTTCATCGCGCCCTACCTGGAGGCGGGGTGCAGCCACCTCAATCTGCTTGCCGTGCAGGGCAGTCCAGATGAGACAGTAGAGGCGGGGCTGGCTGTGAAGAACGCCGTTGCAAGGATGATCGGAGGTTGACGATGGGGATAGAGCTGCGACAAGCGCGCGCCGAAGATGTACCCGAGCTCGGACGTATCTGTTACGAAGCGTTCAAGGACATCTCTGAGAGCCACGGATTCGAGACTGACTTCCCGACCGTCGAGTTCGCACAGCAAGTTGTCGGCATGCTGACGGCGCAGGAAGACGTGTATGGCGTCGGCGCGTACGATGGCGCGACGCCGAAAGGATCGAACTTCCTCGAGATGTGGGACGAGGTGGCGGGCATTGGTCCTGTGTCGGTCGATGTGAACGCGCAAGGCGGAGGCATCGGCCGCAAGGCGATGGAGCACGTCGTGGCGCACGCGCACGACCGCGGCTTCGAGATGGTGCGGCTTTGCCAAGATTCGTTCAACATGCGATCGCTGGCGCTCTACGCGTCGCTGGGCTTCGTCGTGAAGGAGCCGCTCTCGTACATGGCGCTGGCCAGCACGAACACGCCCGACCCGGCGTTTCGGCCCGCCACCCCGGAAGACCTGGACGCGATGGCCGAGCTGTGCAAGAGCGTGCATGGATTCAGCCGGCGGAACGAGTGCGAGCGCGTGATGACGTTGGGCTTTCCCGCGTTCGTCCTCGATCGCGACGGCGTGCGGGGCTACTTGATCGGGACGGCGATCGGCCACGGCGTCGCAGAGAGTGACGGCGACATGCTGTCGTTGCTGAGCAGCCTGGGCGCGACGGTGCCGGACGCGCACACGTTTGTGCCGCTGCGCAACGGGGCGCTCTACCGCAGCGCGCTGGCGGCCGGGCACAAGAACCAGAAGGTGATGAACCTGATGGCGCTCGGTCCGTACGCGGAGCCTGCCGGCTCGTTCTGTCCGTCGGTGTTGTTCTGACCGGGTGCCAAAGCCGAGCAGGCCTGCGGAGGTTAGCCACTCGGGGCCGGCGTCGAGCCGCCGCGGTCGATGAAGCAATCGCCCAGCTGGACAACGTACTTGCGCTTGAGGTCCTCAAGCTGCTGGCGGATGGTCCGGGTGTCCGCTGAGCCGGTGCTTGTGAAGCCGCTCTCGGACAGAAACTCCCGGTAGATACTGGGGTGCAGCGCGAAGACGCACACGGCTTGCTCCTGCGTCATCGTGCCGAGCTGCACCGCGAGGCCGATCACATCATCGAGCAGCGCGTCCGAGACCGGAGAGGCAACCGCTTCGGTCGTGACGGTCGCTCTCGGCGTCGAAGTCTCACCGGACTTGCCGCCGTCAGCGCCCCCACAAGCGACGCAGGCAACCAGCAATGCGCCCGCGCAGACGACGACGAGCGACCTGGCGCGCACGTCTAGCCGACCGCTGCGCGCTGTACGGAGAGCGCCGCGACGAACTCGTCCGGCTGCTCGAGCGAGATGGCGAGGTGTGTGCACCTGGCAATGCGCCAGAAATGGATGGGCTCCTTTAGTTCCACCTCAACAACGTTGTCGTATGAGCCGATCAGCCCGACCATGCGCAGGAAGTCCGTCCGCCAGCCGATGCCCGCCCAGACCGGCCAGCTCCGCCGCTGGATGCTCGCGATCTGCGATCGCGGGACCGTGCGGCCGAAGAGCATCCCGAAACAGAACGTGACGTCGTGGTCATCAAACTCGACGTAGGAGTTCTCGCGCGTGGCGCCGCCGATGAGCAGCAGCGGACGCCACCAGGGATCGACGCGCATGTAGTATCGTGCAGCCACGGTTAGCCTCCCTGCTCCAACTGCCGGCGGTAGCGCTCGCGCATCAGGTTGAAGATGCGCCGCAGCTCGGCTACCGGATCATCGTGAAGATCGACGCGTATGTCAATCTTACCGTTCTCCTCCAGAAAAGGCGCGACCAGGAGCGCGGCGGACTCGCGGCCGCGCTTATCGCCGCCGGCCGCCTGGCCAGCTTCAAGCGCCCTGAGCAGGCGCGACGAGAGGTGGCCGCGCGCCGACTCGAACGCTTCCGCCATGGCGGCGATCGTCTCCTCCCCGACGAGCATATTGCCCTGCACGGAGAAGTTCTTGCCGCTTCGGTGGCCGAACCAATCGACACACTGATCGCCGGAGTAGGCGAACACGCGGCCCTGCGCATCGATGCCAGCGCACTGGCGCAGCGCCGCCTGCTCGTCCTTCGCCAGCAGCGACGTGAGCGCGTCTTCAGGGCTGATGCCTCGTTCGAGCAGCTGGAGGCCGTCGATGCCGAGCCGTACGTTCGTATGGGACTGCGTCGCGATGGCGCCGACGCCGGGCTTGACATGCGGCACCATCGCCCCGACGCAAGGGATCGCGGTCGAGACGGCGACGCCGAACATGCCGGAGTCCGGATCACGCGCGATGATGGAGAAGGTCATGCGATAGCGGTCAGCCGTCAGGTTTCAGCATATCAGCCACAGATTGACACAGATACTCACAGATTCTTCGCGCCATTCCTGGTAGATTAGACATAGACAAGTAGTGATCATTGTTCTGAAATATCCTTCGCTTCGCTCAGGATGACACGGTGCGGCGCTCAGGATGACACGGTGCGGCGCTCGCATGACGCGGTGCGGCGCTCAGCATGACACTAGGCGGGCCGGAAGCGCACCAGCGTTGTCTCTTCGCTCACGTCGTCGTACGTCGCGACGAGCGGCATGTCGACGCGGAGGGCGTCGTTGCCGCAGCCGACGACGTTGCTGATTATACGCGGCCCTTCCTCCAGCTCGACGGCGGCAAAGTTGTAGGGCAGCGCGTCCGCGAAAGCCGGGTGGTACTGCTGGTGCATGATGCCGTAGCTATACAGCTTCCCTCGCCCGGACGCCTGCGCCCACGCCGATCCGGTCGACCAGCAATCGGCGCAGCGCTCCCGGCCGGGCATGCGCCAGGTGCCGCAACTGGAACAGCGCAGCAGCATGAGCTTACGCTCCTGCGCGCCGCGGTAGAACGGCTCCGACTCCTCGTCGGCGACGGGGATGGGCAGCTTGTAATCCGTGGCGTCGGGCACTAGCCGAACCTCTGGAGGCCCATCCCGAGGAAGTACTTGCCGGTGCGCTCGTACCAGGACTGCTGGACGGCGATGTGCTGCGTCACGACGTGGACGTCTCGAAAGCAGCGCTCGATCTTGCTCGTCTCGTAAACCGATGTCGCGCCGGCCAGCGTGTAGACGATGTCGACCGCCTCCGCGCAGGCGCGCGCGGCATGCACGCAGGCCAGGTGACCGAGCGTCTCCTGCTCCTCCGACAGCGGCCCGCCGGCGCACATTTCCCGCCAGGCCTCGCCCGCGGCCTCGAAGAGGAACGCTCGCGCCGAGCGCAGCAACGACTCGGCCTGCGCGACCTGCGCCTGGACGGTCGCCCGGTCTCGCAGCATCGTGAACGAGAGTGTCGGCATCTTGCCGCCGGCCAGCTCGATAAACGCATCAATTGCCGTGCGGGCAATGCCAAGCGACACGGCAGCGACGGGCAAGCCAAACACGCTGATGATCGTCGAGCGGTAGAGCGGACCATCGTAATATGGCTTACCGCTCAAGAGCGAGAACGTCCGCTCCGCCGGCACGAAGATGTCTTTCACTTCGAAGTCGTTGCTGCCGGTGCCGCGCAGGCCGGCGGAGTGCCACGTATCGATGATCGTCGCAGCGCTCTTCGGCAGCATGAAGACTGTCAGGTCTGGAATGCCGTTCTCCCCAGTACGCGGCGTCTCGCCGTCGAAGATGAAGCTGCCGCCGCCGAGCCAGCTCGCGTGCAGGCAGCCACTCGCCAGGGGCCAGCGGCCGGACAGGCGATAGCCGCCGTCCTCAGCGACGGCTCTACCCTTGGGCGCCAGCGCGCCGGCCGTGATCACGTCCGCATCGCCGTAGACCTCCTTGCCGGCTTCCGGCGGAAGATACGCCGAAAACATACCGCCGGTGCCAGCGATCATCACGTTCCAGCCCGCGGCACCGTCGGCTTTTGAGACCTCTTCAACGATGCACAGGTTCGTCTCTATGTCAGCCTCGAAGCCCCCGAGCGCTTTCGGCACCCAGACGCGGAAGAGCCCGGCTTCCGCCATCGCGCGGGCGAGCGGGGCCGGCATCGAGCGATCGCGTTCGCTCTCCTCTCGACACGCTTCGATCCGGGGCGCGAACGACTTGGCGACTTCGAACAGATCCGTTGCCATTGTTGTTGCAGCCATCACTCAACCACCTAGCCTTTCCAGTGCACCTCGTATACACGGATGGGTTCCGCGAACCCCTTCAGCTCAACATCGCCATGCTCTTGGAACGCGAACGTCTTGCCAATGCACAGGTCGCGCACTACGCCTGCCACCATGATCTGGCCGGGCCGGGCGTGCGCGCACAGACGCGCGGCGAGCTGGACTGTAGCGCCGAACAAGTCTTGTTTGTCCGAAACGGGCTCGCCGGCGGCAGCGCCCATGCGAGCGTGCAGCGGGCGGTCGGGCTGAGCTTCGGAATGCGTCGCAAGCGCCGATTGCATGTCGATCATGCACTCGACCGCGCGCGCCACGGACGGAAATGACGCCATCAGGCCGTCGCCGGTATGCTTGACGCGGCTGCCGCCGTGCTCTTCCAAACAGGCCTGCATCAGGCGGTCGTGGACGCGGAGGAGCTCTACGTAGGCATCATCGCCGAGACGCTGGGTCGTGTCGGTCGACCCTTCGAGATCGGTGAAGACGATCGCGCGGAACGCCGTGTCGGTCGAGACGCGGTCCGGCGGGTCTTCGCGGACGGCGCGGCCGTGCTCATCGGGGCCGATCAGGTCGTTAACCGCCCCGACCTCGACCGGGATGATCTCATCGGCGAGGAGACCGTGCGCATTTCTGTGCACGTCGACAGCGGCTTCAGCGTTCGGTGCTTGGACGAGGCAGTAGACAGCGCGCAGCTCATCGTTATACCACCAGCGGAGATACTTCACGTTGTACCGTGCCTGCGCCGCCAAGTCGGCATCATGAGCCGCCGCCAGATCCTTCGGGGAAACACCCGTGATGTTTCGGTGGATGTCCATGAAGAGCGGCATACTTTACCTTCGCTGGGCTTAAAAGCCCGGCCTTCGTTAGATTGGCAGGCGCAGCCCGGCCAGGCTGCGCACCGTCATCGCTTCGCCCAGGTGCCAGAAGTTATGGCCGGTACCGACGTGGCCCAAGATCAGCGCCTTCGACTTGCCGCCGAACACGGTCGCGATCCAGCCGGCGTTCGGGCCAAGCGCCCCGGCCGCAGCGACGCGCTGCATCGCGTCGGCATCCTGGGTCTCTGCCCACTCCTCCGGCCGCAGCGCCTGCACCACCTCGCGCGTGCGCTTGCCAACAGCCGCGCGGTATGCGCGCATCGTTGCGATGTCGACATCGAAGCCGGCGAGTTCGTCGTCGGTCATGCCCGTACCGATGTCGTGGCGTGACATTCCCAGCCGCTCGATCCAGTTGTCCTCTTCGATCACCTGCGGCCGCCCCGCGACGATGCAGTTGATGCCCATATCCTCGCTGCGGGCCATGTGCCAGAGGATCCAGACGAGCGAGTTCGTGCCGTCGGCCGGGCGCAGCCGCATCTGCTCGTCGGTCAGGCCGCCGAAGATCAAGTCCTCCAGGTACATGCCGGCTTCTGCCTCGCCGACGCCGTTGGAGTGCGTG
>JBIOYF010000071.1:0-4228 GCA_044870035.1 Dehalococcoidia bacterium | reverse complement strand
TTCCGCGGCGGCCTGAACCGCTACCGCAACATGGACCGCGACTGGAGCGAGCTGCCACAGCTGGAAGGCGCGAAGGTGCAGCAGCCGGCGTTGTTCATCGGTGGGGAGAAGGACGGCGTTCTCAGGTTTACCAGCCTCGATCCGATGAAGGCGAACGTGCCTAACTTACGCGACACCGTCATGCTGCCGTGCGGCCACTGGACGCAGCAGGAGCGTCCCAAGGAAGTGAACGAGGCGCTGATCAAGTTCCTCAACGGCTTGAGCTAACGATGCCGATCGACGCGGCGCGTTACCGGCAGATCATCGGCCATTTCGCGACGGGCGTGACCGTGATCACGACGGAACACGAAGGCTGGCTGCACGGCATGACGGCGAACGCCGTGACGTCGGTGTCGCTCAATCCACTGCTGCTGGCGGTCTGCGTCGATAAGGCTGCGCACGCACACGAGCAGATCGCCAAAGCGGGCCGGTTCGCGGTGAACATCCTGACCGACGAGCAGGAGGACGTGTCGCGCACGTTCGCGGTAACAGCCGAGCCGGAAGAGGGCAGCCTGCGCGGCGTCGCGTACAGGATGGGCGATCACGGCTCGCCGGTGCTGGATGGCGTCCTGGCTCACTTCGAGTGCGAAGTCGTCGATCGCTGCGAAGGCGGCGACCATACTATATATATAGGCTCGGTGCTGAGCGGCGACGTGATCGAAGAGGGCGCTCCGCTATTGTTCTACCGCGGCGGGTATAGAAGGCTGGAGCGGTAGCGGAGCTCGACGTTCGAAGTTCGAGGCTCGAAGTTCGAGCCGTTCCGCTAGGAGACCGGCGAGGCGCTTTCGCGGACGCTGCCGTTGGCAGATGCCGCGGCTTCCTCGTGCGCTGGGCGAGCGAGGAAGGCGAGCAGCAGTCGATTGCACTCCTCGGGCTGCTCCTCCAGCGGGAGGTGGCCCGCTCCGCGAATGATGGCGAGCTGCGCGTTCGGGACCTGCTCGGCCAGCTCCAGACCGGTTGAGAGGGGAACGACGCGGTCGTGCTCGCCCCAGAGGATGAGCGTCGGCTGGCGGATCTCGCGCGCGTCGAACGGCCGGTCGCGGCGCCGGTCGGAGAGCTGCTTGCTCGCGGCGCGCATGTGGCCGCTGACGCGCAGCGGCCGGAAGTGGCCCTCGACCATCTCCGGCGTGAGCAGTGCAGGATCGTGGACGGCAGAGCGGAGCCCGCGCCGGACAACGCCCTCGCGGAGGAACAGGAACGTGACGAGCGGCAGCAGCGGGCGCACCAGCAGGCCCAAGTTGCGTGTCCGGAACATCTCGCGCACAGTCGCGCTGCTGACGAGCACGAGCCGCTCGACCCGCTCCGGATAGCGCAGCGCGAACTGCATCGCGATCGCACCGCCCATCGAGTGGCCGAGCACCGCCGCGCGCGGCACTCCGATCCGGTCCATGACTTGGCGGACGAAGTCCGCCTGGCCACCAACGGAGTAGTCGCCGTCGGCTGGGCGGGCGGAGAAGCCGTAGCCGAGCAGGTCAAGCGCGATCACGCGGTAGCGCTGCGCGAGCTCCGCGATGGCGTAGCGCATATCGAACGTAGAGCCGTTCCAGCCGTGAATGAGGAGCACCGGCTCGCCCGCGCCGGCCTCGACATAGTGGACGCGCCGGCCGTCGATGTCGATGAACGCGCCGGGAACGTCCGCGGTTTCCGGTTCGATGTCTTCGCGCTTGCTCACGGCGCGGCGCGCGAGCAAGTTCAGGCCGGCGAGGGCCGCGCCGGCGAAGGCCAGCACGCCGAGCGTGCGCTTGAGAGAGAGCATGGCGCAGCTATTCTAACGCGGGCGCGCCGCCGGCTCCATGGGCGTTGCTACTGGGTATTGCTCGGCCGTTCGGCGAGCGTGAGGCCGGCCGACTTCTCGCTCCCGTCGCGGTAGTAGCGGATGGTCACCTCTTCGCCGGGCTGGTGGACGCGCAGGGCGGCCACCAGGTCGCCGCTGTTGGTGACCTTCGTCCCGCCGATCTCGATGATGACATCGTTCGGCCGGAGGCCGGCGTCGTCCGCCGGCGAGCCCTGCACGACTTGCACGATCGCGACGCCGTCGGCAGACGGCAGGCCGAGCGCCTGGGCGTCGTCCGAGCTGATGTCCTGGAAGTCGATGCCGACGAAGCCACGCGAGACCTGGCCGTTGGTGATGATCTCTTGAATGATCGGCTTGGCAAGGTCGATCGAGATCGAGAAGCCGATGCTCTGCGAGCCTTGGATGATCGCGGTGTTGATGCCGATGACGCGTCCCTGGTTATCGACAAGGGGGCCGCCGCTGTTGCCAGGGTTGATGCTGGCGTCCGTCTGGACGGCGTCGTTGATCGAGACGGCCTGTTCCTGGATGGTTCGGCCCTTCGCGCTGATGACGCCGCGCGTCACAGTGGGGTCGCCCTGGAGGCCGAGCGCGTAGCCGATCGCGACGACGTCGGCTCCGACGGATTGCGCTGAGGTGCTCCCAAGCTCGGCCGGGACAAGATTGCTCGCCGTGATCTTGATCACTGCGAGGTCAGTCTGCGGGTCAGTGCCGACAACCTCGGCGGGCAGCTCCTTACCATCGTAAAGGGTGACGGTGATATTCTGTGCGATGGTGTCACCGCCGGCACGCACGACGTGGTTGTTCGTGATGATGTGGCCGTCGGTATCGATGACCACGCCGGTACCGATGCCCTCCGAGGGCACGATCTGACCGAAGACGTCGCGGCCGCTGCTCTTCGTGCTCACCTGAACGACGGAGGGCCGCAGCTTGCGGACGATCTCTTCCGTGGTGAGGACGGCGCCGGGCCTGCTTGTCGGGAACGGCGTGGCTCTGACGCTGGGCGTGCCCGTGCGCTCCGCGGTGGCGTCGGAAGGGGTGCGGCCACCGCCGCCACACGCGGCGAACGCGAGCGCTGCCAGGAAGGCAAGCGTTGGGAGGAGAAGTGCTGAGCGTTTCATAGCAATTTC
This sequence comes from Dehalococcoidia bacterium, assembly GCA_044870035.1. Taxonomy (GTDB): domain Bacteria; phylum Chloroflexota; class Dehalococcoidia; order DSTF01; family RBG-16-68-14; genus JBBDXS01. Next base: position 1,267 of record JBIOYF010000071.1, on the reverse strand, counting down.
ATGCTAAGCATGCGGCGGCGGCCTGGAAAGGCCCTCCGAGTCCTCGGGGGGCTGCCGTAAACGAATTGTCACACTTTCCGGCGCGGGCCATCGTCGCCGTTCTTGGCCGTGAGCGGTATCCGCGGAATGCGATCGCGCGGCCACTGCTCGAAACGAGAGGGCCCGAGCGAACGCAGCTCGTCTCGCGCCGCCGAAGCCGCGGCGAGCAACGCTTCGACATCGACGCCGAGATAGCGGGGCGTGAAGTCGCTCAGCTTTTCGATCGCGTGGCCGAGCAGTCGTGTCGTGCCGGGGTACTCGTGGCGGACGAGGTGGACGAACGCCGCGGCGAGTTGGATCAGGCCCTGGAGGAAACGTCGGACGGGCCAGGGACTCTGCATCCAGAGGTCTTCCAGGGTTTCATGCGCCTCGAAGTAGTACCCGTCGTTGTACTGCGCGACGCCGGTAAGGAGGACATGCAGCCGTTCCTGTAGCTCCTCGTCGGTGAAGATCGGCAGGTTGCGGGGTCGCGTGTCTTTGGCCATGGGGCGAGCGCAGTTCATTGTAGCGAGCGGCCATTCGGTCTGACCCTTGCTATACTTTTCGAGCACGACCAGCCTCCAGAACGCGGGCCCGTAGCTCAGCGGTAGAGCAGCGGACTTTTAATCCGATGGTCGTGGGTTCGACCCCCACCGGGCCCCCCAGATGCCGTGTTCAGATACGAAGCCATGCCTCCATTCGCGTCTGCTAAGCGCGCTGGCCCGCGGCTTGCCCCGAACTAGACCATCGGACTCGGCGCACGTCAGCGGAATGCTCGTCCGCTCGGAGTCTGAGAAATCTCGCCCAGGACCAAGACCAGGGCATCGGATTTGCGGTCCGATGCCCAACTAAGCTGGCCCCCCGCTAGCGCAATTCGTATGGCCCACCGCTTCGTCGAAACTTGGACAGCGTCTCGCCGATGTAGCGAAGAGGAAGCCTACACTCGCTGCAAACATGCTTGCCTCATGAGAACTTCTTGCCTTTCGGCCCTCGCCGTACTCGCCCACACGCGTGCGCTGGCGGCCTCGACTCAGCCGATCATACCGGCAAGTGTCCTCACTCCGGGCGGCCCGGCTGGCGAGTCACGCTTTCGTCGAGCCCTTCGACGGTACGGCGATTGACGCGAGACCCAAAGCCGCCTCCGGTCGGGCGAACACCGTTCATGGCTGACGCGCCTCCTCATTAGCGAGCGGAAGCGCGACAAGGAACGTGGAGCCTGCTCCGGGTTCGGATTCCAACCAGACGCGGC
>JBIOYF010000070.1:0-3706 GCA_044870035.1 Dehalococcoidia bacterium | reverse complement strand
TTCCCTACATCGATGACGTCGCAGCGGACTTCCCGGAGCTGACGATCATCATGGCGCACCCGAGCTTTCCCTGGCAGGACGAACAGCTCGCGATGCTCGTCCACAAGCCGAACGTCTACATGGACCTCTCCGGCTGGTCGCCGAAGTACTTCTCGCCGCTCCTGGTGCAGTACGCGCGTACGATCGCGCAGGACAAGGTTATGTTCGGCTCCGACTATCCCGTCATCGCGCCGGAGCGCTGGCTCAAGGACTTCGACGCGCTCGGCTTCGACGACGCCGTGCGCCAGAAGATCCTGATCGATAACGCGAAGCGCGTGCTCAAGCTGGAGGTGTAACTCATGCTCGGCGAACAACGGCTGAAGGATCTGGCCGACAAGGCGCTCTCGATGAGCAAGTCGCAGCAGACCGAGGTGCTCGTCTTCGCGCCGCACAGCGCCCTCACGCGCTTCGCCAACAACTACATCCACCAGAACGTCGAGCAGCAGGACATCGATATGCGCGTGCGCGCCATCGTCGACAAGAAGATCGGCGTCGCGTCCAGCAACGACCTGTCCGACGAAGGGCTGCGCACGCTCGTCGACAAGGCGCTCGAGCTGGCGCGCCATCAGAAGGCGAACCCCGACTTCCAGTCGCTCCCCGGCCCGCAGCCCGTCCCCCACGTCGACTCCTACGTCGAGCGCACGGCGCGCACCGGCCCCGAGGAGCGCGCCGCTGTCGTCGCGCAGATCTGCGACGCGTCGACGCGCGCCGGGCTCGTCGCTGCGGGCGCCTTCCGCACGTCCGTCGCCGAGGTGGCCGTCGCCAACTCGCTCGGTGTGTTCGCCTACGGTCTCGACACGATGGCCGACATCAACACCGTCGTCATGAGCGAGCACGGCTCCGGCCACGCCGAGCGCGTCACGCTCGACGTCGGCGAGATCGACGGCGAGGCGCTCGCGCGCGAGGCGATCGACAAGGCGCTGCGCAACATCAACCAGGTCGAGCTGCCGCCCGGCGAGTACGACGTCGTCTTCCAAGAGTACGCCGTCGCCGACATCCTCGACTTCTTCGGCTACCTCTCGTTCGGCGCGCAGGCGTACCAGGAGAAGCGCAGTTTCATGGCCGGCCGCCTGGGCGAGAAGGTGATGGGCGACAACATCGATATCTGGGACGACGGCCTCGCCGCCGACACGACGCCCAACGCCTTCGACTTCGAGGGCGTGCCCAAGCAGCGCGTCAACTTCGTCGAGAAGGGCGTTGCCCGTTCGGTCGTCTGGGACACGTACTACGCCGGCAAGGAGCAGGACCAGCAATCGACCGGCCACGCGCTGCCCGCGGGCAACACGTTCGGGCCGGTGCCGTCGAACATGTTCCTGGGCGCGGGCGACGCGTCGCTCGACGACATGGTCGCGTCGACGAAGCGCGGCGTCTGGGTGAGCCGCTTGTGGTACACGCGGCCGGTGCACCCGCTCAACGTCGTCGTCACCGGCATGACGCGCGACGGCACCTTCCTGATCGAGGACGGCAAGGTGACGTCGCCGATACGCAACCTGCGTTTCACGCAGAGCTACCTGGACGCCATGAACAACGTCGAAGCGATCGGCAAGCAGACCATGCTCTGCCAGGCCATCGCCGGCGTCAGCCGCGTCCCCGCGCTCAAGATCCGCGGCTGGGCATTTACCGGGGTGAGCCAGTACTAGGTGCTCGACGTTCGAGGTTCGAAGTTCGAAGCCCCACTCCCCCGTCACGACGGCGCTTTGATCATCTGATTGTTTTTCGCGTTTTTGAAAATTCCACATCTGACTCGTATCTGAAATTGGCGCCGTTTTGGGCCTCCTTTCGGCACGTCCGAATCTGCGACATCGCGCAGAAGGAGCGGGCTCTGCGCCTCCGTTAGATTCGAGCGTTTGATCGATGTTCACGATTGCCAACCCCTCCCGTCGCTGGGCGCATGACCGCGAATTGCGTCCGAGAGGATACGCGTCCGTGGGGATAGCGCAAAGAGGCGGGTGTCACTGGGGCCACCGCCCTACGCAACCCCACCGGCTGGTCAGCTCATCAGCCAGTCAGCTGGTCAGCACACCCAACCCCCCGCCGCTCGCCCCTACATGGCCGCGGGCGGACACCCTTCGCTCCGCTCAAGGGCAGGCTCGGGCCCGCCCCGACATGGCCGCGGGCGGGGACACAGGCCGCCCTATGTGTCGACACGGGTGTAGGTCTGGGTGGCAGGGTCGTACTGGATGACGCACTTGTCCTCGATGAACGCGGCGAGGGGCGGGAGTTCCGGCACGGCGGCGGCGTGGACGTGATCGTAGTAGAGGTTGAGCGCGGCTGGAGCGTTCAGGTCGTACGCGTCGAAGTATGGGGGATCCACGAGGTAGACAAAGCTGCCGGCATCCAGATCGCCACAGAGATTGCGAGTGGCGTTGATCGTCGCTTCGTACGCGGAGGCCTGATCAGCGAAGGAACGCTGGATGTCACGCGATCGGATGGCTCCGACTACTGTGGCGGCGATGACCAAACACACGCCGGTCGCTGCAATGAGCGGCTGACACCTCCTCGGTAGATGCTCCAACGCTTCCGCTCCGGCGCAGGCGAGGAACGCGACGAACGGCAGTGTCGCCAGATATGTGTAGCGCAGCTCGACGATCTTGATCTCGGTGTATGGCAGAAAGCCGGCGATCGTCCAGACGAAAAAGAAGGCAACCGTCCAGCGGCGCGCAGCGATGGCCGCGAAGCCCAAGCATAGGAAGCTCACGGCGAGGACCGAGCGCGCCGCTCCAAAGCGGTCATCTTGATACGGCAGCACGAGCCAGCGCAGATAGTGCCACGCGTTTCGGATCACGTGGGTGCCCAGTGATCGCGTCGGGTCGTCCTGCGTGGCGTCGTGAACCTGGATGACGACCGCGTAGATCGCCAGAACGAGCAGCGGCAGCAACAGGCTGCGGATAACTTCGGAGCGCGACCGGCGATTTACTCCCGACGTTTGGGCCCAAAGCGTCAGCGCGGGCAGCAGGACGGCAAAGAGCAGCACGGATTCCTTAGACAGGACGCCAACGGCCACGAAAACACAGGTCGCGGCATACAGCGATGCGCCCGTTCGATCAGACGTAAGAAAGGCATGATACGACAGCAGCGCTCCCAGGATGCAGACCGCGATCGTTAGCTCAGACACTTCCACGGACCAACCGACCGTGAAGTCATACGTTGGGGCGACGACAAACACCACGCCCGTGGCCACTGCTGTTAGGCTCGCGCCGGTGAGCCGGTGGACGAACAGGACGCCCAGCGCCCCGACCACGCCGTGGAGCGCGATGTTGATGACGTGGTACGGCTGGGCATGGATGCCAAGCGGCGACACGGCATAAAAGTACAGATCGGTGAGCGGACGCCACGATAGCGTGGCCTCGTTAAAAGGGCTGGCTTCCGGAAACGAGAAGGCGCGGACGATTACGTCCCAGGTGGAACGACCTCGCACCGCGCGGAGGACGAGAAAGTCGTCCGACATGAAGAACGCATCGACGGATGGCCAGTAAACGAGGAACGCCAGCGGTATGCAGGCGAGCGCAGCGAGATAGACGAGCGGTCGCTGTTCGACCGGTCGGATCGTCTGTAGTACGCTGTCCAGCGTGAGCCGGATCCGCGCTCGGTATGGGCCGGCGGTTGTGCTTGGAAGCATCGTGCTCCTCGCCTTCGCCGTGCGCCTCGCCTGGACGCTCTGGACGGC
>JBIOYF010000069.1:0-11803 GCA_044870035.1 Dehalococcoidia bacterium | reverse complement strand
CCGCCGAGCCGAAGTAATCGACCTGTACGGAGTGGTCGATGACGAGGTCGACCGGCACGAGCGGGTTGATCTTCTTCGCGTCGCCGCCCAGGGTGCGCATCGCGTCGCGCATCGCCGCCAGGTCGACTACGCAGGGCACGCCCGTGAAGTCCTGCAGCAGGACGCGCGCCGGCATGAACGCGATCTCGTCTTCCGGCGGTGTATCCGGGTTCCACGACGCGACGGCCTCGATGTCCTCGGCGCGCACGATGTGGCCATCGACGCGCCGCAGCAGGTTCTCGAGCAGCACCTTCAGCGAGAACGGCAGCCGCTCCACGTGGCCGACGCCGGCTTTCGCCAGCGCGTCGAGCCGGTGGATCTCGTACGCCGCGTCTCCCACACGCAAGGTCGTGCGACTAGCAAAGCTATCGGTTGCCACAGAGTCCTCCGAAGGTCATGGTAGCACTACGCTCAACCCTCAGCCCTATCTGTGCGCGACCTCGCTGTTTGTTCTGTCAAGCTGGCGTTTTGGGCGCTCAAGTGCAATGATATACGTGAGTCCTCCGGGTTCAGAGGGAGCCTATGTCCAAACTCGCGCGAGTCGCAACTCCGACCTTCACTGCAGACCAGCCGGTCCTCCCTTCTGCCGCGCGCCGCACCATCCCGAGCAAAGAGGATGTGATCGCCTTCTATCGCACACACGAACGCGTCAGCTGGGACCTCACGGAAGTGCTCGACCTCGATTGGCGCGACATCCGTATCGAGGCGCTCACATCCACCGACATCGACGTTGTCGAGTCCGCGCTGCTGGTAGAGAGCAACAACCCTGATTACGTGGCCGAGCTTCTAGAGTTCTTCAAGACTGACACCGACCTCTGCGACTTCCTCATGATGTGGGGCATCGAGGAGTGGAAGCACTACTACGCGTTATACGACTACCTGACGAAAGTCCAGATCGCGCTCGCTGCCGGCGAGGAACGTACCAGCCCCGAACTAGAGGAAGTCAGGAAGTCGGTGCAAGCGGCGCTCGACGAAAAGATCAGCGACGTCCGCGAGACGAGCGAGCAGAACTGGGGCATTCCCGCGAACTACGCGCCCGTCCAAGTCGTGGCGAACACGACACTCCAGGAGTTCGTCACGGCGGAGTTCTACCGTCATCACGCAGCGAACACGAAAGAGCCCACGCTGTCCAAGATCGAATCGCTCCTGGCGAAGGACGAAACCCGGCACGAGATGTTCTACGAAAAGAAGACGAAGGATTGCCTGGACGCCGATCCCGGCCTGATGCCAATGGTCATCGATGCGCTGAAGGAGTTCGGCATGCCCGGCACCTACCTGCTCAACAGTTGGGACGAGCGTCGTGCCGCGATGGAGCAGGCCGCATTCCCCACGCTGGCCGAGAAAAAGGGCGCCTTCGTCCGGCTCTTCGAGAAGGTTTCGCGGCTCGTAGGCCGCGAGAACGCCCTGCGCGTCTTCTCCGAGGGGAACTACCTATCGGACGGCTTCGACGACGCGCGGAAGAAGCGGCTCCGCCCTGAGCTGATCACCCGGCTCCTCACTCGCAAGCTCGGCGTGTAGCTCAACCGCTTCGTCACGTACCGCGATCTGCTCGACGTGGCCGGCGCCGGCGCGGCAGCGCGTCCGACCGCGGCTCCCGCGCCGATCGTCGCCAACGCTGGGCCTCGTGTCCGAGAGCGAGCTGCTCGGCGGCTATTCCCCGCCCTCGTACTTGAAGGAGACCTTTACCTTCGCTCGGTACGCACGTACCTTGCCTTCCTCGAGCTGCATGTCGAGCTCGACAATTTCGGCGATGCGCAGGTCGCGCAGCGACTTGCTCGCCCGGTCTACGGCCGCGGCGGCCGCCTTCTCCCAAGAATCAGTGCTGGTCCCCACCAGCTCGATGACCTTGTAGACGCTCTCTGCCATGGTGATCTCCCTTTCTCGAATGCGCGCTGTCGCCGACCAAGAGGGACGGCTACCAGTCCACGCTAACGGGCTGCGCCGAGAACGTCAATGAGGCCCCCGAACGCGCTACCCGATACCCTGGCTGCATGCGCGTCCATCTCGTCGACGGAACCTACGAGCTGTTCCGTCACTACTACGCCCTACCGTCGTCCAAGACCGCCGACGGCACCGAGATCGCGGCGGTGCGTGGTGTCGTCCGCTCGATGCTGTTGCTGCTCGATGAGGGCGCAACGCATATCGGCGTCGCGACCGACCACGTGATCGAGTCGTTCCGCAACGACCTCTGGCCCGGCTACAAGACGAGCGCCGGCGTCCCACCTGACCTGCTCGCCCAGTTCCCGCTCCTCGAACGGGCCCTCTCCGCGTTAGGGCTCGTCGTCTGGCCGATGACGAAGTACGAGGCGGACGATGCCCTCGCCTCGGCGGCCGCGGAGGCGGCCGGCTACGCCAAGCAGGTCATCATCTGCACGCCCGACAAGGACCTCGCGCAGTGCGTGGTGGGCCGTCGTGTCGTTCAGCTCGACCGGCGCGCCGGTAAGCAGATCGACGAGCGCGGCGTGATCGCGAAGTTCGGCGTCCGTCCCGAATCGATCCCGGACTACCTCGCCCTGGTCGGCGATAGCGCCGACGGCTTCCCCGGCCTGCCCGGTTGGGGAGCGAAGTCGGCAGCGACGGCGCTCGCGAAGTTCCGCCACATCGAGCGTATTCCCGCCAGTGTTGCGCAGTGGGGTCTGAACATTCGCGGCGGCGCGGTGCTCGCGCAAACGCTGGTTCAGGACCGCGCGCACGCCACGCTCTTCAAGGACCTGGCGACACTGCGCACGTCGGTCCGGGTGCGCGCGACGGCCGATCGGCTGCGCTGGTCCGGCCCGCGCAGAAGCTTCAAGCGGATCGCGGCGGACTTTGGCGTGCCCCAGCTTTACGAGCTGGCGGGTGAGGTGCACTCTCGCCGCGCTTGACGGTGCCTGACCTTATGGAAGTTGTTCCGTCTGGACCCCAGAATCGGTGGGTGTGAGCGCCTCGATGCGCGTATCGCGCCAGCCGAGTCGCCAAACTCTGGCCGCCAATGTGGCTTCGGGAAGGGCCTCTTACCTCAAGATGTTCTGCCGAACATTTACTAGGAGAGGTCTCCGGAGTACAGAAGAGGATAGATTGGATGACACTAGACACACCACCGGTAACGTCCGTCCCTGACGAGGATCCCTGGTCATTCGTCCCTCCCGCGCCGATGACCCTCAGGGAAACGGGCATCTCAGAAGCGTTTCTCAGAGAGCTTGTCTTGAAGACGCTCTGGGTATACGACAAGCCGACGCTGGCGACTCTTTCGGAGGTCACCGGACTACATTCAACGGTTGTCAACGAACTTGTTGATGGCCTCAAGCGCGAGGGTTTGTGCGAGGTGGAATCGCACGAGCCGGGCCAGGGGCTCCACTTCCGCTATCGTCCAAGCGAGCGAGGCAAGGCCGCAGCGCACGAAGCATTGGACCGCAGCCGCTATGTTGGTGTGGCTCCTGTGCCGGTCAGCGCATACAACGAAGTCATTGCCGAACAAGTCAAGCGCTACAAGAGACCGCCGCTAGCCGAAGTCCGGAAAGCGCTAGACCATATGGTCCTGAGCGAACATCTCATAAGGGAGTTAGGGCAGGCATTTTTCTCGAGACGTGCCCTCATGGTCTTCGGCCCGTCCGGCAATGGCAAGACCGAGATCGTAACGTCGATCGCCAGAGTTGTCGCCGGCACCATCGTGATCCCGTACTCACTCTACGGTCATGGTCAGCTGATTCGCGTGTTCGACCCCGATGTGCATCACCCACAGGACAGCAGTGCCATTCCTTCTGCCGGGGTATTGGCAGACGAAGCATCGCGGCATGACCAGCGATGGATGCCTGTGAGCCGCCCGACGGTGATGGTCGGCGGGAATATGGGCGCTGAAGCCCTTGAGATGACCTACGATACTATGCAGGGCATTCACAAGGCTCCTCTGTCAGTGGTGGCCCAAGGTGGTGTCCTGATCATCGATGATTTGGGCCGGCAAAGGGTTTCACCGAAGGACATTCTCAACCGCTGGGTGATCATGATGGAGCAGGGCTACGATTCGTTTGCGCTCAGCACCAGCGAGATCGTCAGGTTGCCGCTCGATGTGACGCTGATCTTTTCAACAAATCTGACGTTACAGGACCTCATGGACGAGGCATACCTGCGCCGGATCGCCTACAAGATCTCTATTCCCGATCCGGACGCCAGTCAACTTGCAGAAATAGCTCGGCGCTTCTGCGATCGCAAAGGGCTCAAGTCGTCAGAAGACGCTATCCAATACTTGATCGAGCGCCTATTCGCGCCCGGCCTTCCCAAACCGCGCGGTTGCTATCCACGCGACATCATAACGACCGTGATCGACGAAGCTGAGTTTGAGGGGCGCGAGCCGGAGCTCAACAGGGAGTCCATTCACGCGGCTTGCCGCATGTATTTCGGCACCGAGGCCGAAAACGCTGCCGCCTAGGCTGAGCGCACAACGCCCGTTCGTTCGGAACCAAGACACTCACGCCACACGATCTGCGGAGACGATTCCCTTGCCTAGGATCTCCCTTGCGTCTTGCGGCTGACCGACGAAATAGCCCTGCGCATAGTCCACACCGAGCTCTTCTATGATGCGTAACGTCGGCTGGTCTGTTACGAACTCCGCAATTGTCTTCTTTCCCAGAGCACGTGCGACTTCGACTATCGCCCTGACGAGATGCCGATCAACGGGGTCGCGAGGCAGGTCGCGGATGAAGCTCCCGTCGATTTTCAAATAGTCAACGTCCAGATGCTTCAACTGATAGAAGGAGGAGAACCCCACGCCAAAGTCATCCAACGCGAATCGGCACCCGAGCCGCTTGAGCCTGCTGACAAATTGCTGGGCTTGATGGATATTCGCCATGGCGACAGTTTCTGTAATCTCTACGACAAGCCTGCTCGGGTCGACCGGCTTGGCGGCCAGCTCGTCGCGAACCATTTGTAGTAGGTCGTCGTCGCCCATCGCTGCAGCAGACACATTTACCTCTAGTACGAGGTCCGGGTATCGTGGCGAGTACTCTGCTAGAAGTTCGATGGTCCGGCGCATTGCCCAGCGGTCGATCGATTGCACGAACCCAAATCGTTCCGCACTTTCGATAAACTGGCTCGCATCGATGATACGGCCGCTCCCATCTGGTATCCTCGCTAGCATCTCGTACTGAGAGACGTGATCTCGGCGCACATCGAGGATCGGCTGAGCGTACAGCAGCAACTGATCGGCCTCGAGGGCTTCGGAGATGCGCTTGCGCCAGGTAAGTCCAGATTCAATTCGCGACCGCCAGTCAATGTCGGCGCTGTACACGCAGACGCAATTGCGGCCGTTTTCCTTCGCTTGATACATGGCCATGTCCGCACAAGACAGCAATTGTTCCGCAGTGCTCATGCCGTCCGGTGTCACCAGCGTGATGCCAATGCTGGCTGACACTGCAATGCGGTGTTCCGCCACCTGGAAGGGGCTGTTCCGCAGCCACGCCAGTACCTGCTCCGCCATTTGCCGCGCCTCATTCGTCTCTGTGCGAGGCAGAATGATCGTGAACTCATCGCCACCGAGACGGGCAATGGCCCCGGTCTGCGGAAGCCGCTCGCTCAAGAGCTGCCCAACGCTTACGAGCAGCTCGTCGCCAATCGGGTGACCGAAGCTATCGTTAACGTCCTTGAAGTGGTCAAGATCCAGATAGAGCAGAGCGCCTGTCACGCCGTAACGCCGCGCCTGCGCAAGGTGGACCTGGAGTTCCTCCTCGAAGCGCCGCCGATTCAACAGCCCAGTGAGGTAATCGCGGCCCGCCAGGTATTCGAGTTGCCGCTCCAGGTTCTTTCGCCGGGTCGTATCACGCGCGATGCCCTGGATGCCAACGATTTCGTTGTCCCGGTACATCGGCCGAATATTTATTTCTACGGCCCGCCGCTGGCCATCTCTCGTTAGGATCTCCCCCTCAAGCGTTTGGGAGCAGGGGCCATCAACTGCCTCGGCTACGAGCTTCCGCGTCTCGTGCTTGTATTCCGGAACGAACAGGTCAGCGCCGTTCTTGCTGAGCAGGTCGACACGATCATAGCCGGTAAGCCGTACTGCAGCTTCATTGACGAAGCAAAAGCGGCCCTCCAGGTCGTGAGCGTAGACTATGTCATCGGCGTTCTCGACCAACGCGCGATAAAAGCCGTCGTTCTCTTCCAACTGTTCTTGCAGTGAGTTGTCCAAGTGAACCCCGCGAGCCTCCACTCCGTGGTACTGCGAGCCGACCGCGTTGAAGGACCTCCCGGTACGGCGGCCATTCGCCGTGGGAACCCGGGCCAACGCTGTCTTCAAGTAAGTATCGGCATGTAGATGGTGATGGACGCGGCTTAGCTTTTCAACCGTCGCCAGGGCGAAACGAGGGGTCAGAATTGTATTCTCAGGAGGGAAGACAGGGCCGGACAAACGTTCGCATCTGTCGGGCCAGGCCGTCTCGCCCCTCCAGACCCCTCCCGCTATAATCCCCCAGCCATGAAGATCACCGACGTCAAGCTCCGCACCTTCGTCCTCCCGCACAAGGAGCGACCGTTCCACCCCACCTGGCAGCCCTTCCCCAGCAATAGCCACCGGCTCCAGGTCGTCGAGGTGCACACGGATGAAGGCATCACCGGCATCGGCTCCGGCGGCGTGCTGACGCGGCTGAACACCACCGCCGGTCTCTTCGTCGGCAAGGACCCGCTCGCGATCGAAGAGCACGTCGAGATGCTCAAGACGATCGCGTACTTCATGGGCCGCCCCTGGCCGATCGAGATCGCGCTCTGGGACATCGCCGGCAAGGTGGCGGGCCTACCGCTCTACAAGCTGCTCGGCGGAAAGCGCGACCGCCTGCCCGCCTACGCCTCGACCGGCGAGCTGCGGCCGCAGGACCAGCGCCTCGACGACGTGCTGCGCATGCGCGACGAAGGCTTCCGCGCCGTCAAGCTGCGCTTTCACAGCCCGAACGCGCGCGACGACCTGCCAACGCTCGAAGCCGTGCGCAAGGCCGTCGGCGACTCGATGACGATCATGGTCGACGCGAACATGGGCTGGCGCTACCCGGCCGACCTGTCGCCGCGCTGGGACTTCAAGACGGCGCTCATGATGACGCACGCGATGGAAGGCTACGATGTCTACTGGCTGGAGGAGCCGCTCTGGTCCTACGACTACGACGGCCTGGCCGAGTTGCGCCGGCAGACCAAGGTGCGCATCGCCGGCGGTGAGCTGAACCTCGGGCTGCACGAGTTCCGCGAGTACCTCCGCCACGGCTGCCTCGATGTCTACCAGCCGGACTGCACGTTCGCCGGCGGCATCACCACCGCTCGGAACGTCGCGGGCATGGCGCACGCGGCCGGGCTGCAGTTCGCGCCCCACACCTGGTCGAACGGCATCGGCGTCGCGGCGAACCTGCACCTCGCGGCGGCAATGCCGAACAGCCCGTTCATCGAGTTCCCCTACGACCCGCCGAACTGGACGCTAGAGACGCGCGACTTCGTCCTCACCGAGCCCGTGGGCATCGACAAGGACGGCTACGCCGTGCTGTCGGACAAACCCGGCTTGGGTGTAGAGCTGGACGAAGCCAAGATCGCGCAGTACGAGACGGCATCGTGATCTCACCCGAGCAGGCCGACCAGCTCGCCCGCGGCTGGGTCGACGCATTCAACCGCCACGACCTCGACGCGGTGCTCGACCACTACGCGGACGACATCGAGTTCAGCTCACCGGCCGTGATTGATGTCATGCGCGAGCCGACCGGCACCATCCGCGGGAAACCAGCGCTCGAGGCGTACTTCGGTCAAGCTCTGGAAAAGTACCCCGACCTGGGCTTCGAGGTGCTGCACATATTGACCGGCGTAAACAGCGTTACTATCCTGTATCGCAGTCTCCATCGAGGGCGTCTGGGGGCGGAAGTGATGACGCTGAACGGCCACGGCAAGGTCTCGCGGGTGACCGTCCACTATGAGTAGGCGCCCGACGCTTGCCGCGCTCGTCATCTGTCTGGCGTTGGGTGCCGCTGCCATCGCCTGCGGAGGCCGCAGCGGGCCGTCCGTGGCCGCCACCAGCACGCCGTACTACACCTGCACCCAGACACCCCCAACGGCGGTGCCCGGCAGCGACCTTCCGACCATCGAGAACATTCCGGTACCCACAGTAACCAGTCAGCCGACGGTCACAGCTTCTGGCCTGCAGATCTACGAGCTCCAGCCGGGAAGCGGCGCGGCCGCCCAGCTCGGCGGCATCATCTACATCAACTACCAGCTCTGGGTGCAGGGCGGCCGGGAGTGCGACTCCAACAACCTCGCGCCTGTACGCTTTCGCATGCGTCAGGGCGAGCTCCCCGACGGCTTGCTCGAAGGCATCACCGGCATGCTGGTCGGCGCCAAGCGGCGCCTCATCGTCCCACCGGAGCTGGGTTTCGGCTCGACCGGATCGGGCAACGTCATTCCGCCGAACGCCACGCTTATCTATGACATCGAGCTGACGGCCGTCACGAGCCCGCCGGCACCATAAGGCCGAGCTCCGCCAGTCGTGCGCGCATCTCTTCGGGGTTCAAAAAACCGGGCTTGAACGCGCGCAACGTACCCTGTTCATCGATGAAGAAGTTGTAGGGCAGGCCCTGCAGCCGGTACTGCTGCGAGACGTCGCCGTCAAAGTCAAAGAGGATCGGCAGATGCACGCCGATCTCTTTCCAGTAGGCTTTCGCCCGGCTGGCAGACTCCTGCTTGTTCACCGCCAGCACCACCAGGCGCTGCTGCCCGACCTGGTCTGCCAGGCGCTGGATCTCTGGCAACTCGCGCCGGCACGGGCCGCACGTGCTCGCCCAGAAGTTGATCCACACGACGCGCCCGCGGTAGTCATCCAGGCGCCGCAGCGCACCGTCAGCGTCCTTCAGCGCGAAGAGCGGAGCGGGCTCCCCAACCTGCGGATGCCGGCCGTCGAGCGGGCCGGTGTCACTATCGCTCAGCGCGCGGTTGACGACGACAAGCGTGCCGATGATCGCGGCCAGCACGAGCAGCCCTGCGACGTGCCGCAGCCACGTTCGTTCCAGGACAGCCCGGGTTCGCTGCCAAAGGCTCGGCCGTTGCTCCTGATCCTGCATCGCGCTGTCTCGTTTCATGCTAGCACGGAGCTACAAATCGACAGCAGCGTTAACAAGCACCATTGACACGGCAACCGCCCTGCGTCAGAATACGGCACGCAAGCGGAGGGGAGGCGGCACATTTGGGGCCTAAGACAGCGGCGGTCGGCCGCAACCGCGAGGCGACACGCAACGCAATCCTGGAGGCAACTAGCCAGCTCATCGCCGAGAGGGGCGTCGATGGGTTCGCGATCAGCGAAGTCGCTCAGCGCGGGCAGATCAACCGCGCGCTGATCTACCACTACTTTAAGAACCGCGACAACCTCATCTTTGAAACGATCCGCCACATCACTTACCGCTACGAAGCCGTCGCCGAAGGCTCCGGCACCGACCCTCTCGAGCGCAGCATCCGCATGCACATTCGGCACCCGGAGATCGCGCGCTTCTTCTTCCAGCTCTTCCTCACCGACCGGCCAATCCCTCGGCTGAGCGGCCGCATTACCAGCGCCATCGAAGCGCTGCAGCAGCTCAAATTGAAGCACGCTCCCGACACGCCGTTCGATCCGGCCATCGGCGTACTCTGTGGCTGGCTGGTGCAGCTGTCCTGGAGCTTTGCACGAAACGAGATCGCCCGGCTGCTCGACGTGAGCGTCGAGGAAGCGGACGAACGGTTCATCCGGCACTTGCGCCACAATGCCACCGTCGTGCAGCATGCCTACTCCGGCGGCCTCGGCTCACCGCCCGAAACACGCTAATATCAGGGACGCTGGACGGCTTCTCAATGACGCAGGACATCCTGGTCCCGATCGGTGCGCTGCGCCTCTTCGCCGAGGCGTTGCTCGTCAAGCTCGACGTGCCGGCCGACGACGCGCGTGTCACGGCAGCGCTGCTGCTTGAGACCGATCTGCGCGGCGTCGAGTCGCACGGGATGGCGCACCTCGTCGACTTCTACGCACGCCGTCTCCAGAACGGCGAGGTCAACCCGCGTCCAGCGATCACCGTCACGCGCGAGACGCAATCCGCAGCGACGGTCGACGGCGACCGCGGGCTCGGCTTCGTCGTCGGCCACCACGCGATGCGCATCGCCATCGAGAAGGCGCATGCGACCGGTGCGGGCTGGGTGTCCGTCGGCAACAGCACGCACTACGGGGCGGGCGCTTGCTATGCGATGATGGCGCTCGACGACGACATGATCGGCTTTTCGTTCACCACCGGCGGGCGGCTCATGACGCCGCCGGGCGGGCTCGGCCGGTCCGTCGGGCTGAACGTGATCAGCGTCGCCGCGCCGACGCCGCGTGGCTTCCCGTACGTCCTCGATATGGCGACGAGCGTCGTCGCCGCCGGCAAGCTGGAGATCGCGCGCCGCCGCAAGACCTCCATCCCCGAAGGCTGGGCGATCGACGCAGCCGGCCGGCCGATCACTGATCCACACGGCCTGCACCCGGACGGCATGCTGCTGCCGCTGGGCGGCTCGGCGGCGACGGGCGCGTTCAAGGGTTTCGGACTGGCTCTGCTGGTTGACTTGCTGACCGGCGCGCTGTCCGGCTTCGGCACGAGCACGGAGATCGATGGCGGACGTCAGGCGGCCCACTGCTTCGGCGCGCTCCGCATCGACGCGTTCGTGCCGCTCAGCGATTACCTAGAGCGCGTCGGCGGCATGATCGACGCCGTAAAGCGCACGCCGTGCAGCGCGGGCGTAGACGAGATCCGCATCCCCGGCGAGATCGAGCACCGGCTCGCGGAGGAGCGGCGTCGCAGCGGGCTGGTGCCGCTCCACCAGCGAGTGCTAGAGGGCTTTCGGGCGGCCGCCGAAGAGTTCGGGGTGCCGTTCGACCTGCCCCTCGCTAACGAAGGAGCATCTGCGTGAGCGAACCACTAACGTCCGACGAGCTGGACGCCCTGCGCGGCATCACCACGCCGACGATCGCGAACGCCATCGAGACGTTCAAGGTGCGCTCCCGCAGCGAGGGATTCATGGACGCCTCCATCCGCTGCATGTTTCCGGAACTGGGCGCCGTTGCCGGCTACGCCGTCACGGCGAAGATCGCGGCGCGCCAGCCCTCGGACGCGGCGCTGCGTCCCTGGGACCTCTGGCAGCTCGTGGAGCGTTCGGCCAAGCCCGCGCTGATCGTCATCGAAGACATCGACAATGCGCCGGTCGGCTCGTTCTGGGGCGAGGTGAACGGCAGCATCTACAAGGGCCTCGGCGCGGCCGGGACGATCACCAACGGCGGCGTCCGCGATCTGGACGAAGTCCGCGCAACGGGCTTCCACTTCTTCGCGTCGTGCGTGCTCGTCTCGCACGCGTACGTCCATCTCGTCGAGGTGGGCACGCCGGTCAGCGTCGGCGGGCTCATCGTGCAATCAGGCGATCTGCTCCACGGCGACCAGCACGGCGTCATCTCGATCCCGCATGAGATCGCGCGCGACATCTCAAAGGCCGCGCAAGCCGTCGATCAGCGCGAGCGCACGATCATCGACTTCGCGCGATCGAAAGACGTAAGCGTCGACGGCTTGCGCAAGCTGTTCGGCGGCTGAGAAGCGGAGGCGAACGATGCGAGAAAACGCGGTCAAGAAGGCCTGGCGCGAAGGACGCGTGACCTACGGGGGCTGGCTGGGCATTCCCAGCTCGTTCTCGGCCGAGGTGATGGCGCACCAGGGCTTCGACTACGTCACCGTCGACATGCAGCACGGACTGATCGGCTACCAGGTCGCCGTGACGATGCTCCAGGCGATCT
>JBIOYF010000068.1:0-13450 GCA_044870035.1 Dehalococcoidia bacterium | reverse complement strand
CTGGACGCCGGCGGCAGTCCGGAGGTCAGCTACCGCGACGAGACCAACGAGGACCTGAAAGTGGTGCACTGCAACGACGCCAACTGTGCCGGCGGTGGCGAGAGCATCACCTCGCCTGACACCGTCGGCAATGTCGGCGGCTACACCACCTCGCTGGCGCTGGACGCGGCGGGCAACCCTGTGGTCAGTTACTTGGATATCACCAACTTGGACCTGAAGGTGCTGCACTGCAACGACGCCAACTGCGCGGGCGGCGGGGAGAGCATCACATCGCCGGACACGGGCGATGTCTCCAGTTACAGCTCGCTGGCGCTGGACGCGGCGGGCAACCCGGTGGTCAGCTACCCGGAGGGGTTCCCCAGCGCCGCCCTGAAGGTGCTTCATTGCGTGGATGTCAACTGCACGGGCGTGAAACCCACGCCGACGCCTACCCCTACGTCCACGGCCACACCAACGCCGACGCCCGTGCCGCCATCACAGATCAACGTCACGAACCTCGGGCAGTACGCGCTGCCGAAGACGTGCTTCGAGGTGCGCAACGCTACGCAGATCCTCTTCGATGTCTGCGACAATGACTTCGCGGGCGCGCCGATGTCGAATCCGGTCTGCCAGCCCGACGGGATCTGTAATGACGAAGACCCGGCGGAGGGGCCGGTCAAGGTAAGTGTCATCGCTGACAGCTACCTTGTGAAGGTGATCCCCTTTGCGCCCTCGGCGCCGCAGCACACCGTGGACCCGAACACGCTGGCCTGCTCTCCAGGCGTCGGTGGTAGCTGTAGTATTACCTTCATCAACACGCCGAAGACGCGGCCGTGGCATCCGTGGGACATCACGGGGCCGGTCGGCGGCCTGCCGGACGGTAAGGTGCGCGTCGACGACATCCTGGCGGTCGTGACGCACTACTTCCAGGACAAGCCGTAGGAGCTGTCGCGAACGCCACGGACGATGAAGGCCGGGCACAAGCCCGGCCTTCGTCTTATCAGGGCGAGCGCCGCTCGCCCCTACGGTGCGCCAAACGATCGGTGGCCAACATGCCCTTGTAGGGGCGCATGGCGACCAGGGCGACCGCCGGTCGCCCCTACGGCGTCGCCTGTGGAACAGGGCGGCCGGATGGCCGCCCCTCCGCGTCACGCCCCCGGTACGGCGGCAGCGCGCATGCCCGTGGCCAGGTTCGCATCGAGCGGGCGCGCTCCATCGGCCTTCCGCTTGCGGAAGCGCCGCCCTTTGCCGCCCTCTTCCACGTGATTTCTCAGGGATTAACTCTCAACCTTTCGGTAAAAGCGCCGAATGATGCTGTGTAGCGGCGCGCCTTACCATGATGGTCTCAGGGACGGGAGGTCGGGCATGAAGGTCGTCGGCGAAGTCAAGTGCTATCACTGCGGCCACGTGAGCGGCGAAGTCGAGGGAACACGCACCGACCGGCTTGTCCTTCAGAGCTTCAAGCCTCGCGCGGGCTACAAGGGGAAGCCGCCCGGGCCCGGCGACCGTATTCGCTGTGAACGCTGCCGGGGGCCCGTGTACTTGGAAGACGTGCGACCCCTGCCCATGTACCCAATTCCGCTGCCCCTGCCAGCCAAGAAGCGCCCGTCTCGCCGAAAGGCCGCTTAGGGAACGCCCGAACCCGTCAGGCGGGCACGCCGTCTTGCCCCCAATCTGAGCTTGTGATATACGGTACAAGGCGGCTGCCGCTATCTAGCAGGCGCGCCCTAGAGAGTCGCGAGCGCCTTCGGGGGCGCTCGTCGCGGCGATTCGAGAAGGGGCTGGATGAAGCTCGGCCGGTTCACCAGGCTGCTTGCCGCTCTCACCACGCTAGGCACACTTGTCTTTCTCACCGGCTGTGGCGCGCTCGGCGGCGATCAAAACACCTTCGCGCCGAAGGGCGAGGTAGCGGACAAGCAGAAGGACCTGTTCCTGATCGTCCTCTGGCCGGCGATCGTGATCAGTGTGCTCGTCGGCGCAGCGCTCGTCTACGCGTTGATCCGCTATCGCTACCGGCAGGGCGACCCGGCGCCGAAGCAGGTCCACGGGAACACCCGGCTCGAGGTGGCCTGGACCATCCTGCCCGCGATCCTGCTCGTCGGCATCGCCGTTCCGACCCTGCAAGGTATCTTCGACCTGGGCCGCGCGCCGAGTAAGGACGCCCTCCATGTGGAGGTGACGGCATTTCGGTTTGGCTGGCGCTTCGCCTATATGGACGACGCATATGCCGCGCCGGACGGCTCGCCGCTGACCATCTCGACGGAGCTGCACGTGCCCGTGGGGCGCGAAGTAGGCATCCTGCTGCATTCGGAGGACGTTATCCACAGCTTCTGGGTGCCGAAGCTGGCCGGTAAGACGGACGACATTCCAGGCCGCGCGAACCGGATGTGGTTCAAGGCGGACGAACCTGGTACATATTCAGGGCAATGCGCCGAGTTGTGCGGTATCGGTCATGCTGCCATGCGATTCAAAGTCATCGCCCTAAGCCAGGGTGACTTTGACGATTGGGTCCGTGAGCAGATGTCAGGCAACCCGCCGCCGGACGGCGCGCCACCTTCGGGACAGCCAGGATAAGAGGAGCCGCTAGGGAGCAGACGTCATGGCAGGAGCAACACTAGCGCAGCGCCCTACATCCGTGCTCGACGCGGTCCGAGCCGCTCGAGCGCAGGCGGCGAGCTATAACGGCATTTGGAGCTGGATCGCGACGGTCGACCACAAGCGTATCGGCGCGCTGTACGGCGTGACGGCGTTCATGTTCTTCTTGATGGGCGGTATCGAGGCGCTCTTCCTCCGGCTGCAGCTCGCCCGCCCAAACGCCACGCTGCTTGAGCCCGACGAATTCAACCGCATCTTCACGATGCACGGCACGACGATGATCTTCCTGGTTGTCATGCCGCTCAGCGCGGCGTTTTTCAACCTGATGGTGCCGCTGATGATCGGCGCGCGCGACGTCGCGTTTCCGCGGCTGAATGCGTTTTCCTACTGGGTCTTCTTGCTGGGCGGCTCGTTCATGACGGCCAGCTTCTTCACCGGCAACCCCGGCGGCACGCTCTTCGATGGGAAGCTGGGCGCCCCGGACGCCGGCTGGTTCGGCTACGCGCCGCTGACGCTTTCGCGCTTCTCGCCCGGCACGGGCGTCGACTACTGGGCCTTTGGATTGATCATCCTCGGTGTCTCATCGATGGCTGGTGGCTTCAACTTCGCCGTGACAATTATCAACATGCGCGCGCCGGGGATGACGCTCTTCCGGATGCCGGTCTTTGTCTGGATGACGCTGGTGACCTCGTTCTTGATCGTCTTTGCGATGCCGGTGATCACCGTGGCGCTCTTTCAGCTGGAGTTCTCGCGTCAGTTCGGAGCGAACTTCTTCAACGCTTCGGCGGGGGGCACGCCGCTGCTCTGGCAGCACATGTTCTGGCTCTTCGGCCATCCCGAGGTGTACATCTTGATCCTACCCGCGATGGGCATCGTGTCGGAAGTGATCCCGACGTTCTCGCGGAAGCCGCTCTTCGGCTACCCGTTCGTCGTATTTTCCGGCATCGCGATCGCGTTCATGAGCTGGGGCGTGTGGGCGCATCATATGTACACGACGGGCCTCGGCTCGATCGCGAACTCTGCGTTCGGTATCTCGACGATTCTGATCGCGATACCGACGGGTGTAAAGATCTTCAACTGGCTGGGCACGCTCTGGGGCGGGTCGATCAAGCTGACGACGCCGCTGATGTTCGCCGCCGGCTTTATCGCGATGTTCACGATCGGTGGCCTGACGGGGATGACGCACTCTGTTGTCCCGTCGGACTATCAGCAGCAGGACACCTATTACGTCGTCGCGCACTTCCACCAGGTGCTGTTCGGGGGCGCGCTGTTTGGCCTGTTCGCCGGCGTCTACTACTGGTTCCCGAAGTTCACCAACAGGCTGTTGAACGAACGGATCGGCCAGCTGCACTTCTGGGGAATGTTTATCGGCTTCAACCTCACGTTCCAGCCGATGATGATCCTGGGGCTGCTGGGCATGCCGCGGCGCATCGAGACGTATCCAGAAGGCCTCGGCTGGGGGCTCTGGAATATGATGGCGACCGCCGGCGCGTTCCTCATCGCCACGTCGATCGCCGTGTTCATTGCGAACGTGATCATCAGCCTGCGCAGCAAGCAGGAGGCGGGCAACGACCCGTGGGACGGCCGGACACTCGAGTGGTCGATCCCCTCGCCGCCGCCGGCGTACAACTTCGCTGAGATCCCGCAGGTGCACGCGCTGGACGACTTCTGGCACAAGAAGTACGTGGAGAACGAGCAGGGCGTACCCGTGCCCGTGGTCGCCGGCGCGGCCGTGGAGGAAGCGCATGGCGAGGGGGGCGGCCACGGTATCCACCTGCCATCGCCTTCGTTCATGCCGCTGATCGCGGCCCTCGGGCCGGTGATCATCGCGCTCGGCTTCATCTACGACTACGCGCTGGTGCCGGTGGGCGCCGCCGTGATGCTCTACGGCGTCTTCGCGTGGGCGCTGGAGCCGGCGGCGGAGTAGCGCATGGCACAAGCGCATGTAGCGCCGAACCTCCAGACCAGCACCGGTGTCGACAACCGGAAGCTGCTGATGTGGCTTTTCCTCGCGTCGGAGTGTCTCTTCTTCGGCGGGCTCATCGGCACCTACCTGCTCTACCGCGACCGCAACATCGGCCCGCCCTTTCCTGTTGACACGACCTTCGAGGGCGTGCGGTACCAGGGTCTGTACGACATTCCGTTCACTTCGATCAGCACGTTCGTCTTGCTGATGAGCAGCGTCTCGATGGTGCTGGCGCTGGCCGCCATTCAGCGCAACGACAGGCGCGGCACGATGGTGTGGCTGATGTGCACGTCGCTGCTCGGCATGGCGTTCCTGGCGGGCCAGGCGTTCGAGTTCACCGAGTTCGTGCACGAGGGGCTGCGGCTACACACGAATCTGTTCGGCACGTCATTCTTCGTGCTGACGGGCTTCCACGGCGCGCACGTATCGGTCGGCGTATTGATCCTGCTGTCGCTCTGGGTGATGGCGTGGCGAGGGAGGTTGACGAGCGACAACGCGCTCAATGTCGAGCTGGCGGGCCTCTACTGGCACTTCGTGGACATTGTCTGGATCGTGATCTTCACGCTGGTATACCTGATCCAGAGCTAGGTACGCAGACGTGCTCTCGTTGCTGCTGCCGTTTTTCCTCTCGCCCGGTGTGAAGGGCTTTTTCGAGGACCCGAGATACTTGCTGGGCCTGCCGCTGGCAGCGCTGGGCGCCGCGGGCATCCTGATCGTGCTCTCGCCGGTCGAGCTGCGCTGGCCCCAGCCGGCGACGCAGCCGGCCCACGTGGCCGCAGGAGCGGAGGGGCACCCGACCCCTTCGGTCTACATCACCGTGGGCGTGATCCTGGCTGTCGTGACGATGCTCGAAGTCGCCATCTACTACGTCGACATGGTAGAGGGCGTCTTCATCAGCATCCTGCTGGCTCTCTCCGGGATGAAGTTCGTGCTGGTGGTCCTCTGGTTCATGCACCTGCGATTTGACAGTAAGATATTCTCGGTGCTGTTTGCGGGCGGTCTGCTCCTGGTCGTCTCGCTCTTCGTGGTCGTGCTGACCAGCCTCAGCGCTTCGCTCATCTAAGGGTACTCTCGGCCCGCCAGGGCTGCGGTTCGGATTGGCAATATGCTTCTTACACTGCTTCACGTTGGCGTCGGTGGACCTCGGTGGCTCGATTGGAGCGTTCACCTCGATACGATCGCGTTCGTTATCGTGCTGGCGGAGGCGTATCGATACGCCGTCGTCACGCTGCGGCCGCGCGTATCCGATGCCGGTAAGGTGAAGCGCAGCCAGGTGCTGCTCTTCTCGGGCGGTCTGCTGGCGATCTTCGTCGCGGCCGGCACGCCGCTCCACAACATCAGCGAGCAGTATCTCTTGAGCGCGCACATGCTGCAGCACTTGATCTTCGCGCTGGTGGCCGCGCCGCTGCTTGTGGCCGGAGTGCCGGGTTGGCTGTGGCGCTACCTGCTGTGCTCACGCCGAGTGCTGCCGGTGGCGCGCTTCTTCACGAGGCCGCTGGTGGCGTTCGGGATCTTCAACGCGCTGCTCTTGCTGACGCACCTGCCGGCGACGGTCGACCTGGCACTGGACGTGGCAGCGTTTCACTTCTTGGTCCATGTGCTGCTGGTGCTCTCCGCCATGCTGATGTGGTGGCCGATCCTGAGCCCGCTCGAGGAGCTGCCGCCGCTCGCGGCGCCGTTCCAGATGGCGTATCTCTTCCTGCAGTCGCTGCTGCCGTCGGTGATGGCGTCGTTCGTCACCTTCGCGGACCGGCCAGTCTATCCGTTCTATCGGAACGCGCCGCGGCTGTGGGGTCTTTCGGCGATCACCGATCAGCAGATCGCGGGCGGACTGATGAAGCTGCTGGGCAGCATCATTCTCTGGTCGATCATGACGGTGGTGTTCTTCCGCTGGTATAACCGCGAGCAGGCCGAATCGCAGGAGCCGCGCTGGGACGAGATCGAGGCCGAGCTCGAAGAGATCGGCCTCAAGCGCTAGACGCGGACCTAACCCCCAGCCCTTCCCTTCAGGGAAAGGGAACACGTCAACATTGGCGATTCCCAGGCTGGACTGCGGCGGCAGGGCGGCCAGACGGCCGCCCCTACGTCTCGTTCGCGGTATCGGAGGGGTTGGTTAGGGCGGCGGACCGACGGTGAACGCGGCGTGCATGCCCTGCTCGTAGTGCGCGGCCACGTTGCAAAAGACAACGTATGCGCCGGGGTCCAGGGTGGCGACGACTTGCTTCGTTTCGCCGGCCGGGAAGTCGGGGACTTCCTGAATGATATCGAGCTGGCTCTCGTCGACCTGGAAGTCGCCGGAGTTGTAGGGCAGCGCGTCCGGCGCGAGCTCGGTCTTGACCAGCCGGAAGTTGTGTGACGTGGTACCGACGTTCTCGATGTTGAAGGTGAGCTGTCCGGCGGGCTCCGTAGCCGGATCGGCGGTAACCGCGAACGCGGGGTCGTCATCGAGCGTCACGTGGACTTCGCCCGGTCCGATCGGCGTGCCGCTGGGCGGCGTTGGGCTGGCCTTGACAATCTCTGTTGGCTCTTCTTCATGGACTGCCGCCCAGATGGCGCCGCCCGTTAAGCCTGCGACCGCCAGGACGGCAATCATGCCGATTACGACGCCAGAGACGGGCCGAGACGCCAGGAAGGCGCAGACGGCAAGGATGACGATTGCGATACCGATCGCCAACGGCGTGGCCATGGTGACGTCACCAACTGCCCAGTCGTTCAACTCCAGGTAGATACGGGAGAGGCCGTAGATGACCAGGATTGCGAAGAGGATGATCGCCGCAGGTACTACGAGCGGCAGCCAGAAGCGTTCGTGGCTGTCGCGGCCGGGGTCGCCGTGCGGTTCATCGTGGGCCATGGTACTTGTACCTCGTATCACAAAGGCTGGATAGGATCAAGGTTTTGCGGCTAGCTCCGGAAGCTGATATATTCGTTTTGTACTTCGCGTCACAATCCAAGGGAACGCCTGTGAATGCTGCCCAAAGCCCCCGGCGCGCGACGCTGCCCGAGCTGGTAGGGCGCCTCTCGAAGTATCAGTGGCTCGTCCTGGCGACGTGCGTCACGACGTACGCACTGATCATCGTGGGCGGCATCGTCCGCACGACCGGCTCCGGCGACGCCTGTCCGGACTGGCCGCGCTGCCACGGCGAGCTGCTGCCGCCGCTCCAAATGCACGTCCTGATCGAGTTCTCGCACCGGCTCCTCGCGTCGGCGGTCGGCTTCCTAGTCGCCGGAGTCGCGGTCGCGGGCTGGCGGAGCCA
Organism: Dehalococcoidia bacterium; assembly: GCA_044870035.1. Lineage (GTDB taxonomy): Bacteria > Chloroflexota > Dehalococcoidia > DSTF01 > RBG-16-68-14 > JBBDXS01. The sequence continues at coordinate 5,656 of JBIOYF010000068.1, read as the reverse complement.
GGGCCAGCAGCTCGTCCGCTGGGGTGGAGTGCTCGCAGTAGGGCTGGTCGTTGCGCAGATCATCCTGGGCGGGGTGACCGTCCTGAGCGACCTCTCAGCAAACGTCGTGATGGCGCATCTCGCGCTAGCGAGCATGCTGCTCGCGACGCTGCTCGTGATCGCGATGGTCTCGATCGCGCCGGCAGCGGCGGCGGCAAGCGCGAACGCGCTGGCGTTTCGCAACCTGGCGGTTTTGGGTGCACTCGCGGCCTTCGTGGTGATGATGACCGGATCGTACGTGAGCGGGAGCGGCGCCGGGCTGGCATTCCGCGACTGGCCGCTCTTCGACGGCAGCCTGATGCCAGACGGGGGCCGTCTCGCCATGATCCACGCGACGCATCGATTCGCTGTGCTGCTGCTCGGCGTGCTACTTGGTTACGTGGCGCTGCGCGCCGGGCGCTCGAACTTCGATAGCGGCGTCCTGGCGTACGGACCGCTCTTCGCGTTCGGACTGTACGTCGTGCAGGCGCTCATTGGCGCAGCGAACATCTGGACGCTGCTCCAGCCCTCGGCGGCGGCGGCGCACCTGGCGCTGGCCGCGCTGCTCTGGGGCACGCTGGTGGCGATCGCGACGGTCGCGCAGCTTTCGAGCGTCACGGTAGGCCGGGTTGCGCTGCCGCGCGAGAGCGCCGCTGGGCTTCGAGTCGCTACGCCCGCGGCGGCCGGGGAGCCTTCGTAGCCATGCTTCGACAAGAGGTCGTCCCCCAGGCGCTCGAGCTGCCGGCGAATGTTGTGCGGCCGCCTCTGGGTTTGTGGGCGACGCTGCGCGCGTACGTGGCGCTGACCAAGCCGCGCATCATCTCGCTGCTGCTCGTTACGACGGTGCCGACGATGATCGTCGCGAACGACGGCATGCCATCGCTGCGACTGATCGTGCTGACCCTGATCGGCGGCACGCTCGCGGCGGCCGGCGCGAACACGATCAACTGCTACATCGACCGGGACATTGATCGCGTGATGATCCGTACGCGCGGCCGTCCGCTGGCGGCCGGCACCATCGAGCCGGAGCGAGCTTTGCTCTTCGGCCTGGCACTCGGTGTGGCTTCTTTCGTGCTGCTCGCGGTCGCGGTGAACCCGATAAGTGCTGGGCTCGCCTTAGGAGCGCTGGCGTTTTACGTCTTCGTGTACACGATCTGGCTGAAGCGCAGCACGGTGCAGAACATCGTCATCGGCGGGGCCGCGGGCGCGATGCCGCCGCTGGTCGGCTGGGCAGCCGTGACGGGATCGCTCGGCTGGCCGGCGCTGCTGCTCTTCGGGATCATCTTCCTGTGGACGCCCCCGCACTTCTGGGCGCTCGCGCTGCGCTATCGCAACGACTACGCGCGCGCCGGCGTGCCGATGCTGCCCGTGGTGCGCGGCGAGGACGAGACGGCGCGCCAGATCGTGCTCTACAGCGTGGCGCTGGTCGGGGCGAGCATCGCGCTCGTACCGGTGGCGAGTATGGGCGTGCTCTACCTGTTGTCGGCGCTCGTGTTGGGCGGGCTGTTCGTCTGGCTGGCGGTGCAGCTCTGGCGCGAACGCACGCCGGGGTCCTGCCGGGCCCTCTTCACGTACTCGCTGGCCTACCTGGCGCTGCTCTACATCGCGATGGGCGTCGACCGCCTGATTGCCTAACAGCCGTGCTTCTCCGACTGGCCATCGTGGGGGCCCTATTCGCCGCGCTGGCAGGCGTTGCGTGTGGCGGCGCGGTGCAGGAGCACTTCGACCGGGCCCTCGAGCACAGTGGGGACGGCGGCGGAACGAAGACGGTCATCGGTGTCGTCACAAACGTCGATGCGAGCTCACTGACGCAGCTCAACAGCTTCACGCTGCACACGGACGACGACCGCACGCTGGTGTTTAAGCTTGCCTCCGACGCCGACCGCGATCCGCAAAACGGCTTCGTGGCGGGACATCTGCGCACCCATTCGCTGGGCGCAACGAAGGTGAAGATATTCTACCGGGAAGAGGGCGGGCAGCTGCTGGCGTTCCGGCTGGAAGACATCCTCAGCTAGCTCAGGGCCGATTCGATCGCCTGGCGTAGCTCGTCCGGGCTGGCGCTGCCCTCGAACCGGTCTGTCACTTTGCCGTCCGCGCCGACGACGAAGACCCACGGTTCGGTCCGCAGGTTCCAGTCGGTAGTGGGCTGCGCGGGCTGCGGGCTGCCGTCGGCCGCCGCGACGAGAGTGCCGTTCTCGTCGAGCATATACGGCTCGATGTGGATGAAGTTCACGCGGCCTGCAAACTCGGGCTGGACTTCCTTCACATTGTCCAACTCCGGTCCGCACAGCGCTGACTGACAGAAGGCCGGCGTCGCGAAGACGACGACGAACGGCTCGTGCGCGTCGATCGCCTGCGTGACGGTCATCTGATAGAACGCGTCGTTGGGCTCGGGGTCCGTTGTGATCTTCTTCTTGTTCGGCTCGCTCGCCAGCGTCGGATTCTCCGTCGGGGGGGCGGCAGAGCCAATCGTTGGTGCGGTACCGGTCTGCTTGACGACGAAGGTGACTGGGATCGCCTGCGTGTTGTCGCCCTTGCTGACGGTGATCACGGCTGCAATGTCGCCCGCCGCATCGAACGTGTGCTTGAGCACCCAGAATCCCGTCGATCCGGGGATGGCCTCCACGTACGTGGCATTCTCGGGCTGGCCGATGAGCGTACCCTCAGCGTCCTTGAACTGAAGTTGTACGCTGTTGCCCGGGTCGCCGAGAATCCGGTCGTTCTTGTTGTTCACGACGGAGAGCGCGATGCGGTTTGGTCCCACCACGAGCTCCGAGTTTCCCGGTGCCGGGACGAACGTCTCCTTGTTGCTGCCGCCGCCGCACGCTGCCGCGTACAGCCCCAGCGCTGCCAGTAGCACGGTCAGGATGGCGAATCTCCGCATGTCTAGCTGCTCCTTCGCGCCGCCTGTGGTCATCGGCCCGGTTCATGGTAGCGCGGCGTATCTTTTAGAACGAGCAGTTGACCGCCCCGAACGGAGTGCCGATAATGGAGGCGGAGACTTAGTGTAGAGAGTACACTAATATGAGAAGCCTTCGCGTCGCCCTGGCGCAGATCAACAGCACCGTCGGCGACCTTGACGGTAACGCCGCGAAGGTCCTGGAGTACGCCGCCCGGGCGCGCGCCCTCGGCTGCGACGTTGTCGCGTTTCCGGAGCTGGCGCTCACCGGCTACCCGCCGGAGGACCTGCTGCTGCGCCGTCGCTTCATCCTCGACAACCTCCAGGCCCTCGGGCGCATCGTCGAGCAGGCGCCGCCGGACATCGCGGTCGTCACCGGCTTTGTAGACGAGGACGGTGACATCTACAACGCCGCCGCGCTGATTCACGGTGGCCGGCTGGCCGGCGTCTACCACAAGCAGCTGCTGCCCAACTACGGCGTCTTCGACGAGAACCGCTACTTTCGCGCGGGCACGGAAGCGCCGGTCTTCGAGATCGCCGGCGTGCAGGTGGGCGTCACGGTCTGCGAAGACATCTGGTACGCGAACGGCCCGCATCGGGCGCAGGCGCTGGCCGGGGCCGAAGTGATCGTGAACATCAACGGCTCGCCGTTCCACGCGGGCAAGCTCAGCTTCCGGGAGCACATGCTGGCCACGCGCGCGAGCGACGAGTCGGTGATCGTCTGTTACGTGAACCTCGTCGGCGGGCAAGATGAGCTCGTTTTCGACGGCGGCAGCATGGTCCTCGACGAACGCGGCGATCTGGTCGCGCGGGCGGCGCAGTTCGAAGAGGAGCTGCTCGTCTGCGACGTGAACGTCGAGGCGGTCTACGAATCGCGTTTGCACGACCCGCGCCGGCGCAAGGAGCGGACCAGGGAGGTCGAACCGGCGTCGACGCCGCACGTCGTTGTGTCAGCGCAGCCGGACGCCAAGGAGAAACCGCCGCTCGGAGCGCGGATCGCGCCGACGCTCGACGCGGACGCCGAGGTCTACGCGGCGCTGGTCACCGGTGTGCGCGACTACTGGGCGAAGGGCGGCGCGACGAAGGCGTTCGTCGGGCTGTCCGGCGGTGTCGACTCCAGCCTTGTCGCCGCGATCGCGGTCGATGCGCTCGGCGCGGAGAACGTGACCGGCGTCTCGATGCCGTCGCGCTACTCGTCGGAGGGCTCGCTGGCCGATGCGAAGGCCGTTGCGGAGAACTTCGGCTGCGCGCTGCAGATCATTCCAATCGAGGCGGCGCATGCGGCCTATCTGGAGATGCTGGAGCAGCCGTTCGCGGGAACGCAGCCGGGCGTGGCAGAGGAGAACGTCCAGTCGCGGGTCCGCGGCAACATCCTCATGGCGCTCTCCAACAAGCTGGGCGGCTGGGTGCTGACGACCGGCAACAAGAGCGAGTATGCCACGGGCTACTGCACCCTCTACGGCGATATGGCGGGCGGCTACGCGGTGCTCAAAGACGTACCGAAGACGCTGGTGTATCGACTTGTCGAGCACAGGAACCGGCTGGCCGGCCGCGACGTGATCCCGCGCTCCGTCATCGACAAGCCGCCGTCCGCGGAGCTGCGCCCGAACCAGCTCGACAGCGACTCGCTGCCGCCCTACGACCAGCTCGACCCGATCCTCGAAGCGTATGTCGAGGACGAACGCAGCCTGGACGAGATCGTCGCGCTGGGCCACGACGAGGCGTTGGTGCGCCGTGTGATGTCGCTCGTCGATCGCAGCGAGTACAAGCGCAGGCAGTCGCCGCCGGGCGTGAAGATCACGCCGCGCGCCTTCGGCCGGGACCGGCGCTTGCCGATCGCGAACCGCTACAAGGGCTACTAGAAACCTAGGCGGATCACCACCCAGCCTGAAGGCTGGGGCATGAGAAGCAGATTCGATGCCCCCGCCTTTAGGCGGGGGTCAAGAACCCACCCACCGAATATGAGCCAGTTACGGCTAGCCTGGCCTTCTTGCTCGTGGAACCTGGGGCGCGTGCCCGGTGTATAAGGGGCGGTATCCTTCCGCGGAAGGGAGCCGGTTGGAAGACGAGCGGTCGGTCGCGCTGCGCGCGCAGCAGGGCGATCCGGAGGCGTTCGCCGACCTCGTGCGCTGCTACGAGGAGGTGTCGTTTCGGGTGGCGTACCTGATCGTGCGCGACGAAGCGGAAGCCAGGGACGTGGCGCAGGAGGCGTTTGTGCGCGCGTACAGGTCACTGAGCCGCTTCGATACGCGGCAGCCGTTCCGGCCGTGGCTGCTGCGCATCGTCAGCAACCTGGCGATCAACAGCCGCCGCAGCGCGGCTAGGCGAAATGCGATGACAAAACGATACGAAGCAGACCTGGGCCCGAACGCCCGCGCGGAGTCGCCGGAGCGGGCAACCGAGGCGAGCGAGGAAGCTCGTCGCGTTTGGCAGGCGGTGGGCAGCCTTGATGAACAGGACCAGGCGCTCGTGTACCTGCGCTACTTCGTCGGCGCCTCCGAGGAGGAGACGGCGACGGCGCTGGGCCGCCCGAAGGGGACGGTGAAGTCGCGGCTGCATCGCGCGCTCCGAAAGCTGCGCGGCGTCATCGAGGAGCGCTACCCGGATCTGGTGCCCGTGCGAACGACGACAAGGATCGAAGGATGAGCGTGGAGCTGAGCCGCGAGCTGTTGGAAGTGGAGACGCTGCTGCGCCGCGCCGCCGATACGCTCGCGTACCCGCCGACACCACCGCTCTCCG
>JBIOYF010000067.1:0-3134 GCA_044870035.1 Dehalococcoidia bacterium | reverse complement strand
GGCGCGATGAGCCGCTGCGCTGCGCCTGCGGAGACAAGATAGTACCCGACGGCGGCCGTCGCGTCGCGCACCTCCACCGGCAAGCGCACTTCGCGGCCCTGGATGACGTAGGAGGACTGGGCTGCGACCTCTGGAGTGGAAGGCGTCGCGACCATGGCGCGATGATACCACAGACCTCAGCCGACGCGTTCGAGGCCTGTATCGGTGAATTGCAGTCCCATATCAGCAAGCAACAACTGCACGGCATCGCTCTGCCCGATGGCGTCCTTGATCTCGCGATCTAGCTGGTCGCGCCAGCGCAAATCGTGGAACCGCGCGCGTGCCTTCTCTTGGTAGAAGGCTGGGTCCGCGCTCCCGGGGTCCTGGAGGAACGCGGCAGTAGCGCCGTTGCGACCGGGGCCGTGGTGATCAACCCGCCAGTATTCCAGCTGATCGGCCTCGTACTCCAGGCCCAGCCATTGCGTTAGCTCGTGCACTGTTTGTTCTTGCCGTGTAGCTAGGTCGTTGTAGAGGACCAGACGAGAGTCTCGCCCGGGCTCTGCGAGCGCTTCGTAGAACCTGCGATTCTGCTTGGGCCAGTGCGAGAGCTTCATCGTGCGGCCGCGCGTCTTTCTGGAGAGCATCACGCCTCGCGGGTCACGCACGACGTGTATGTACTTCCTATTGAAGCTCGCATCATTTAGATGCTGCGTCATCCACTTGAGACGCTTCGAGTTGTCTATGAGTACGTTCTTGCCGGTCCTTTCGAATAGCGAGTGGTAAATGTCGCGCGGCGTCCGCTCCGCAACGTCGTGGAACAGCGGACAGGGGGCCCTGCGATCATCACAGAGGGAGCAGCGGCCAGGTTGCTCTGCGTTGAACAGTTTGTTGAGCTCGCCTATGTAGGCAGCCTGCGAATGACTACCGAGAAGCAGCGCGAGTAACGTAGAGCCACTGTGGCTGGATGAGAGGACAAATACGACAGTTTGCTCGGGCGGCGCCACGGCGCGATCGTAGCACAGATCAGCGATCAAGGTTCCTCGGGCGGCCTGCTCGCTAGCGCTTAGCCGGCTGCTCGGCCGGCCTTCCTTCCGCCAGCCACTCCGGCCAGCCGCCCTCCATCCGGTGCGCGTCGAAGCCGTGCTCGCGGAGCAAGGCGACCGCTTCGTCGGCGAAGAGACAGTAGCGTCCGCGGCAGTACGCGACAATCGGACGGTCGCGCGGCAGCTGCTTCAGCCGTTTCGGCAGCTCCTCCACGGGCAGGGAGACCGCGCCGGGAAGGTGGCCGTTGGCAAACTCGATCTCCGGCCGCACGTCGATGACGTAGGCTTCGCCCTTCTTCAGCTTCTGCTGGAGCTCGGCGCGAGGCACGTCGGCCCCGTTCCCGGCTTCGCGTTCGTATTCGCGCTCCAGCTGCCCGACTTCGGCGAGTTGCGACTCCGCGACCGAGCGCAGGGCGAGCCAGAGATCGAGGACCCGCGGGTCGGCCAGGCGGTAGAGGACCTTTGTGCCTTCGCGGTGAGTCTCGACTAGGCGGGCTCGTCGGAGGATCTGGAGGTGCTGGGAGACGTTGGCGACCGTCATGTCGGCTTCGCCCGCGAGCGCCTCGACATGCCGTGGCCCTTGGGCGAGCAGGTCCAGGAGCTCGAGCCGGCGGTCGCTCGCCAACGCATGGCCGATCCGTCCGAACTCGCTGTAAAGGCGTTCCTTGAAGGCGCGGTGGCTCATGGGGGCAGCATACTCCGTTCCCGAATTGTTTGCAAGATATTCAATTGAGGACTTGACAAAGTGGCGGGTGAGTGCGATAATTCGCCTCATCAAGCGAATAGTCGACAAGGAGGCTTCAACATGGCCAGGATCATCGATTGCCCGTGTGGACACACCCTTATCGGTGAGGACGACAACGAGCTGTTCCGGCTCGCTCGAGAGCATGTCGACCGCGATCACCAGGAGATGGAGCGGACGGACGAGCAGCTCTGGGAGCGAGTCCGCGCCGACGCCCGAGACGCCGCTTCCGACGACATCCGCGCGCGCGTTTCGGCTGACGCGCGAGACGAGTAGATGGCGGCGAGCGGCAAGATGGACGACTCAGCTCCCACCAACGCCGACGAGATCGTCGTCGCATATGGTGACGCGTGTGCTGCGCTGACTCCTCGCATCAAGGAGACACTGCGCACCGTCACAAGCGGCAGCGTCGTCGAGGTCCGCACCGATGACCCTTCGGCGCGGGAGGGCGTACCCGCCTGGGCACGCCTGACCGGGAACTCGCTGATCGACGTCGTCGAGGACGACGACCAGCGTACACGATTTTTCATCCGCAAGAAGTAGGCGAAAGGACAGCAACGATGGCCACGATCTTGGTAAATTGTGCACACGGCAACGAAGATCCGGAACGCGCGACCCTACCGTTCATCGTCGCGAACGTCGCGGCGAGCGCCGACCAGGAAGCGATCGTCTTCCTCACTGTCGAAGGGGTACGCCTCGCGACGAAGGGCTACGCTGACGGCGTTCGCAAGGAGGGCTTTCAGCCCGTTCAGGAGGCCATCCAGTCGTTCGTCGGGAGCGGTGGCCAGATCTGGGCATGCGCCGCGTGCACAAAGCCGCGCGGCATCGGTGACGCCGACCTCATCGAGGGTGCGCGGATTGTCACCGCCGCGAATCTGGTCGAGTGCCTGGCGTCGGGCGCGACAGCCATCAACGTAGCGTAGAGGGCGTGCGGACGTGGTCGAGGTAGAAGGCGTTGGTCAGCTGATGGGGTTTCGCGCAGGGGTCTCACCGGTCACCCGCCGGCGATTAGAGGTCCAGGGCTTCACCGGCTTGGACGACGAGACGCTCTGCCAGATCGGACCGTGGCTCCGTCTTACGCCGGCGTTGTGTACCGCCCTGGTCATCGTGGGAACGGCGCTCGCGTTGCCACAGCTTCTCTGGGCGCTGGTCCCGTTTGCCGTTGCCGGCGCTGTCTTTCCGCGCCACCCATTCGACTACATCTACAACGTTGGACTGCGCCGGCTTACGAGTACGGGGCCGTTGCCGCCTAACGGCGCGCCGAGGCGCTTCGCCTGCGGCATGGCGTCGGTCTGGATCGCTGCAACGGGAGCGGCGTTTGCCGTCGGTTTCGAGCCGGTTGGCTATCTGCTGGGCGGAGTGCTGGCATC
>JBIOYF010000066.1:0-2282 GCA_044870035.1 Dehalococcoidia bacterium | reverse complement strand
TCGGCGCGGTGAACACGATCGCGAACGAGAGCGGACAGCTCGCCGGCTACAACACGGACGTCGCCGGCTTCGCCCGCGCGCTGCGCGACGACGCCGGCTTCGACGCAAAGGGCAAGCGCGTCGGTATCATCGGGGCCGGCGGTGCAGCGCGGGCGGTGGCGCTGGCCATGGTGCAGGCGGGCGCGTCGATCGTTCTGCTCGCCGGCCGGACGCCGCGACGGCTCGATCGGGTCGTCGCCGACCTACGCCCCCTTGAGCAACCCGGCACGACAGTCACGTGGGCCCACTGGGGTGACGGCGTGTTCATGACCGTACTGCCGTCCTGCGATCTGCTGGTGAACTGCACCCCCGTCGGGACGAGGACGAGCGACACCGACGGCAACAGCCCGATCGACGCAGATTGGCTGCCGAAGAGCGGGATCGTCTTCGATCTGGTGTACAACCCACCGGAGACGGCGCTGCTCAAGTCGGCGAAGGAGCGCGGGCTGAAGCCCGTCTCCGGCCTCGGCATGCTGGTCTACCAGGCCGCGGAGTCGTTCCGCATCTGGACGGGCAAGGATGCAGACGTTGAGAAGATGCTGTCGGTTGGGCGCGAGGCGCTGGAGGCGAAGGTGTGAACGTGTTCGGACTGGGCACCGGCATCATTCTGATCGCGCTGCTGTTCGCTTTCCTGGCGCTGGTGATCTTCCGCGAGGCGTTCACGCATCGCTTCTGGCAGCGCAAGGTGGACGAAGGCGATCTCGACATGATCACGCAGCTCGTCCAGATCGAGGTGCAGCGCTGGCGCGCGGAGCGCCCGCCGAAGGGCATGCCCGCCAGCATCTGGCAGGGCATCCAGAACGTCGAGCTGGTCGACGTCGACCGCGAGTACGTCCGCGCATCGACGACGGCCGAGCCGCAGTTCGCGCTCGTCGCGGGCCAGCGGCGCCAGGTGAGCAGCGCGATCGATGAGGCCAAGCGCGTTACGGCGAAGCTGGCCGAACGCTTCTTCTACGATATCCCGCACATCCGGCCTGCGCGCGTCCAGATCGATTGCTACACGACGGTGCAGGACGGCGGTGCCGTGTCGCAGCGCTGCATCATGACCACCGTCGCACACCGGCAGGACGCGGCCCAGATCGACTGGGACGTCGACCCGGCCGACGTGATCGCGGAGCGCCTCGGCGCGCGCTACGAGACCGACAGCAGGGGCGCAGCGCTGTCGGTCGAGCCGGAGGAGCCGGAGGTGCGCGTCAGCACGAACGGCAAGCAGAACGGCAAGTCGGTCCGCTCGGACCTGCGCGAGCCATGACCACGCTGCGCTGGCTGACCGCGGGCGAGTCGCACGGCAAGGGCCTGACCGCCCTCATCGACGGCATCCCGGCCGGCCTTCCCCTCACCGAGGAGTACATCGCGCGCGACCTGCGCCGGCGCCAGGGCGGCTACGGCCGCGGCCGCCGCCAGAAGATCGAGCAGGACCACGCTGAGATCCGCTCCGGCGTGCGCCACGGCCTGACCATCGGCAGCCCGATCGCTCTGCTGATCGAAAACAAGGACTGGGTGAATTGGCAGGAGAAGATGGCCACCGAGGAGGTCGACGCCGAGATCGAGAAGGTGACTCGCCTCCGGCCCGGCCACGCCGACCTCGCGGGCGTGATCAAGTACGCCTTCGACGATGTGCGCCCCGTCCTCGAGCGCGCCAGCGCGCGCGAGACGGCCGCCCGCGTCGCTGTCGGTGCGGTGTGCCGGCGGCTGCTCGAGGAGTTCGGCGTCGCGCTCCACAGCCACACGATCGCGATCGACGGCGTCGAAGCGCAGATCGATGGCGAGCCGGACTGGGACGCGATCGAGGAGTCGCCCGTCCGCTGCGCGGACAAGGACGCCGAGCAGCGCATGATCGCCGCGATCGACGACGCGCGCAACGCAGGCGATAGCTTGGGCGGTATCGTCGAAGTGCGCGCGTCCAACGTCCCGATCGGCCTGGGCAGCCACGTGCAGTGGGACCGCAAGATCGACGCGCGCATCGCGCAGGCGATGATGAGCGTCAACGCCGTGAAGGGCATCGAGATCGGCATCGGCTTTCGCGGCGCCGTCCTGCGTGGCTCGCAGGTGCACGACGTCATCCTTCCGATCAACCAGTGGGGTGAGCGGCGGTGGCGACGACAGACGAACCGTCTGGGCGGCACGGAGGGCGGCATGACGAACGGCGAGGAGGTGCTCGTCCGGCTTGCGCTCAAGCCGATCGCGACGCTGCCGCGCTCGCTGCCGTCCGCCGATCTCCGCACCGGCGAGGAGATCCCGGC
>JBIOYF010000065.1:0-2069 GCA_044870035.1 Dehalococcoidia bacterium | reverse complement strand
GACACGCGCGACCAGGGCTGGCTGAAGAAGCTGGCGACGCGCGGCTGGGTCGCGCCGGCCTGGCCCAAGGAGTACGGCGGCGCCGGCATGTCCGTCTCGGAGCAGTTCGTCTACAACCAGGAGATGGCGCGCGCCCGCGCGCCGCGCCCGAACTTCCTCGCCATCGGCCTCATCGGGCCGACGATCATCGTCCACGGGTCCGACGAGCAGAAGAAGGAATACTTGTCCGGCATCATGTCGGGCGAAGTCTACTGGTGCCAGGGCTTCAGCGAGCCCGGCTCCGGGTCCGACCTCGCGTCATTGCAGACCCGCGCGGTGATGGACGGCGACGACTTCGTGATCAACGGCCAGAAGATCTGGACGTCCGGCGCGCACCGCGCCGACAAGATGATGCTGCTCGCGCGCACGGACAACGAGGTGCCGAAGCACAAAGGGATCAGCTGCTTCGTCGTCGACATGAAGGCGCCCGGCGTCAGTGTGCGGCCGCTCACGAACATGGCGGAGATGCATAGCTTCAACGAAGTCTTCTTCGACAACGTGCGCGTACCCCGCAAGGACATGATCGGGGAGATCAACCGCGGCTGGTACGTCGCGACGACGACGCTCGACTTCGAGCGTTCCGGCATCATCAGCGCCATCAGCCTGGAGGAACTGCTCAAGGAGATCACAGAAGTAACGCGTCCGCTGCGCCACGATGGCCGCTTCGAGCTGGCCGACCGCTTCATCGAGACGCGCATCGCGATCATGCTCTCCTACCGCATCGCCAGCATGCAATCGAAGGGGCTGATCCCGAACATGGAAGCGTCGATCATGAAGCTCTACTCGTCGGAGCTGGCGCAGCGCATCGCGCGCACGGCGAGCCGGCTGGGTGGGCTGTACGGGCAGCTCGGCCCGGAGTCGGCGTACGCGCCGATGGCCGGCCGCATCGAGCGCATGTACCGCATCCTGCCCGGCTCGACGCTGGCCGGCGGCACGAGCGAGATCCAGCGCAACATCATCGCCCAGCGCGGCCTGGGAATGCCACGGGAATGAGATTTGTCCGCGGCGCAGGCTTTAGCCTGCGAACCAGCGAGGATTTGAACGGAGCGACCAGTGACCAGCGACCTTATCGCGCAGCGATGTACGCCCTGCGAAGGCGGCACCAAGCCGTTCTCGCTCGCCGAGGCCGAGCGCTACATGAGCGCCGTGGCCGGCTGGAAGCTCGTCGATGGCGAGCCGGCCAAGATCACGCGTTCGCTGAAGTTCAAGGACTTCGCGGAGGCGATGACGTTCGTCAACCAGATCGCGCAGCTTGCGGAGGCCGAGGGGCATCACCCGGACATCTGCATCTCCTGGAACCGCGTCAAGCTCGAGCTGGTGACGCACGCGATTGGCGGCCTTTCGCTGAACGACTTCATCATGGCGGCGAAGATCAACCAACTAAAGGAGGACGAGGCGCAACGAATATCGCTAGAAGCTAGAGGCTAGAAGCTTGAACGGTAGCGGGGTGTTCAGCATCCAGCCTCCAGCCTCAAGCTTCCAATGACAAATCACACCAAGAGGAGGATTACAACCATGGACCTGGGACTGAGCGAGCAGCAGGAGCTGCTCAAGAACGCGGCGCGCGACTTCCTGGAGAAGGAATGCCCGGAGAAGCACGTCCGCGAGATGGAGGAAGACGAGAAGGGCTACTCGCCGGAGCTGTGGAAGCACATGGCGGGGCTCGGCTGGCAGGGGCTGATCATCCCCGACCAGTACGGCGGCCAGGGCTTCGACTTCCTGGACCTGATCGTCCTGATCGAGGAGTTCGGCCGCGCGCTGGTGCCGGGGCCGTTCATCCCGACGGCCGTCGGCGGAGCGATCGCGCTGCTGGAGACCGGCTCCGACGCGCAGAAGCAGCAGTACCTGCCCAAGATCGCGTCGGGCGAGCACATCTGGACGCTCGCGCTGACCGAGCCTTCAGCGCGTTTCGACGCTGAGGGCGTCGAGCTGCAGGCGAAGGAAGAGGGTGACAGCTACGTCCTCAACGGCACGAAGCTCTTCATCCGCGACGCGCACGTGAGCGACTACATGACCGTCGTCGCGCGCAC
>JBIOYF010000064.1:0-8278 GCA_044870035.1 Dehalococcoidia bacterium | reverse complement strand
CATCGTTCCGGACCTGCGGCAGCAGCTCTCGCGCCGCCTGGCGCGCGATCGCCTTGAAGCCGCACTGCGTGTCGGAGAGCTTCGAGAAGAAAAACAGCTTGATCAGCGCGATGAAGCCACGCGAGGTCGTCTCGCGCCGCAGCGAACGCGTGATCTTCGACCCGCGCGTCATGCGCGAGCCGGTCGCGACGTCGTAGCCGTCTTCGAGCACGGCGCGGGCGAGGGGCAGCAGCGCGTCGAGGTCGGTGGACAGATCGATGTCCATGTACGCCATCGCGTCCGCCTCGCTCTCCAGCCAGGCTTTCTTGAGGGCGCGGCCGCGCCCCTTCTGCGCCAGATAAACGACCGCGACGTCGCCGTGCTTATCCTCAAGCTGGTGCGCGACCTGCAGCGTCGCGTCGGTCGACGCGTTGTCTGCCACGACGATGCGCCACGTGTACGGGAACTTCGTCTCGTTCAGGTACGAACGCAGCTTCTCCACGCTGCCGGTGAGCACGTGCGCCTCGTTGTAAACCGGCAGGACGATGTCGAGCTTCATGGTTGCACCAGCGCCTCGTCCCATGCTCTGCGCATGATCTCGTCGACAGTCTCATCGGCTGATTGGTCGCTGGTATCCAGCCACAGCCCCATGTCCGGCGCAGCGGCAAGGACCTCTTCGGTGAGCCACTCCCAATCGCGCCACAGCACGGTCCCGCGTTGGCGCTCACGATCTCGAACGCTCGCGATGTTCGGCGTGAGCATCACGAACATGAAGCCCATTCCAGCGAGGTCCTTTCGCAGGTCGTCGATCCGGCTTCCGACCACGATGTCATCGAGCACGGCCGTGAAGCCCGCAGCGAAGAACGACCGCGCGAGCAAGCACATGTTGTGCAATCGAAGACGCAATTGCCGTACAGCTTCATCCTCGAAGTCAGGCGTGTTGATCGTCCTTTGGCTCGCCACGGGCCACTCGCGACCCGAGACGATCATCTTTTGCAGTGTATCTGCGCTGACGTGCACTCCACGCTCGAACCGGCGGGCCAGCAGCGACGCGACAGTCGTTTTACCCGCTCCCTGCGTCCCGGAGATAACGAATATGGCCTTTCGTGGATCGAGCACGGCTATCGCCCAAACGCTCGCTCGCGGTCCACGATCGGGCGGCGCATGTGGTTCGCTACGCCGGCAGCGCGTCCTGGAGCGTCTGCGCCAGACGCAGCGGATCGCTGGCCAGCACGCTGGCGGCGTACAGCTCCATCCCGCCAAAGTCGTTCGTGCGCATGGTGGGGTCGCCGCGGTCGACGATGCGCACCATGACCGGGAAGCCCTCCCAGCTCTCCTCCGTCGGTGCCAGGGGCGGGCGGTAGAGCACCAGATTGAAGCTGCGCACACCGACGCGGTCACGCAGACAGGCGAGGGCCTCGTAGATGCGGTCCTTGAGCGAGTCGGTCATCTCGTCCGCCATCAGGATCACCTCGTTCTCCTTGACTGGGGCCAGGTTGGCGAGCACGCGCACGCCGTTGCGCCGGAAGCCCGCGCCGACGGCCTCGTGCGCAGCGAAGAGCGCGTCGAAGTAGTTGCGCCGGTGCGTCGCTTCGAAGATGAGCGCCACGCGCCGCTGGTGCTCGATGGCGGCGTAGTGCATCTCGCGGCCCAGCAGCATCTGGGCGTGGCCGTGCAGCAGGGACGCGCCGGCGCGCCAGAGACAGTTCCACAAAAAGAAGTAGTACTTCGCCGCTGGGTCGGCGCGGTGGGCCAGCGCGGCCCAGCGCTCGGCGGTGTTGAGGTAGTCGTGGATGTGCTCGCGGCCGAAGCGCAGCGGGTGCCGCTCCTTGAAGACGATCACGCCGTGGAAGCCGTCGAACTTCGCGATGTTGCTGGCCGTGACGCAGTACTGGCCTTCGACGCGGCCGAAGACGTCCTCCGGCGTCATCGTGTACGGATCGTCGAACGGCTCGCCGTCGGCGCGCGCCAGCTCCTGATCGAGGTCGATCTCCTGACGCCAGATGGGCCGCGCGGAGCGCAGCCAGTTGAAGAGCACGCCTTCCAGCGTGGCGACGTTGGTCACTTTGACGATCTTCTGGTGCCGGACGAGATCGGCGCTGCCGAAACGCTGCTCGATCCAGTCGTGCATCTCGGGCGGCGGCACGAGGTCGCCGTACGAGATGCTGACGTGAAAGACGCGCTCGAACGCGACGCGGTCTTCCCTGGGAAGCTCCGCCAGCATCTCATCGAGCTGCATGATCGAAATATCGGAAACCGTCTGCATACCACCCATCCCTCTAATGCCTAAAGTGCCGGTAGCCCGTAAAGACCATCGTAACGCCCAGCCGGTCGCAGGCGGCGATCACCTCGTCGTCGCGCAGCGAGCCTCCCGGTTGCGCGACGGCGCGCACGCCGCCCTCCGCGGCGAGCTCGACGTTGTCCGCAAAGGGGAAGAACGCGTCGGAAGCGAGCGCGGAGCCGGGCGCCTGCTCACCGGCGGCCTGCAGCGCGAGCATGACGCTGTTCACGCGGTTCGGCTGTCCGGCGCCGGCGCCGACCATCGCGCCGTCCTTGGCGAGCACGATCGCGTTCGACTTGACGTGCTTGACGGCCTTCCACGCGAAGCGCAGGTCGGCCAGCTCCCGTTCGCTCGGCTTGCGTTCCGTCACGACGCGAAACTCCACATCGGTATCGGGTACCTGATCGGCCGTCTGCATCAGCATGCCACCTACCACCTGCCGCAGCTCCATGCGCTCTTCCGCTGGGTCGATGAGCGGCGCGCGCAGGATGCGCAGGTCCTTGCTCTTGCTGAGCAGCGCGACGGCTTCGCCGTCGTAGGCCGGCGCGACGATGATGTGGAGGAGCAGCCGCTGGCCGCTGGTCGGGTGCTTCGTGCTGCGGATCTCTTCGGCGAGCGCTTTCGTGACCTTCCGGTTGATGCTAACGATGCCGCCAAACGCGGACACAGGATCGCCGCCGAAGGCGCGCCGCCACGCCTCGATGACGTTGGCGTTCGTCGCCAGTCCACAGGGCGTGGCGTGCTTGATGATCGCGACAGCCGGTCCGCCGAAGTCGCAGGCGGCGCGCCAGGCGGCGTCCGCATCGAGGATGTTGACGTAGGACAGCTCGATGCCGTGGAGCTGCTCGGCTGCGGCGATACCGGCCGGTTTGGCCAGGCCGGCCTGGGCGTAGAATGCGGCGCGCTGGTGAGGATTCTCGCCATAGCGAAGATCTAAACGCTTGCGGAGCGCAATGGTGACAGCCTCGGGCAGGCCGGTCGGGTCGCCGCGCAGATACTCGGCGATGGCCGTGTCGTACGTCGCGACGTGCTGGAACGCCTTCGCGGCGAGCCGGCGGCGCTCCTCGAGCGGCACGCCACCCGAGCCGATCCCCTCGAGCACCGGCTCGTAGTCGGCCGGGTCGACGAGCGGGAGGACGTGCGGGAAGTTCTTGGCGGCGGCGCGCAGCATCGTCGGGCCGCCGATGTCGATCTGCTCGAGCGCGTCCTGGAGCTGGACGCTGGGATTCGAGACAGTCTCCACGAACGGGTACAGATTGCCCGCGACGAGATCGATACCGGCGAGGCCGTGCTCTGCGAGCTGCCGCATGTGGTCGGGCAGGTCGCGTCGAGCGAGGAGGCCGGCGTGGACGGCGGGGTGGAGCGTCTTCACGCGGCCGTCCAGGATCTCCGGGAAGCCGGTCAGCTCCGAGACGCTGTGGACGGCGAGGCCGGCCTGCGAGAGGTGGCGCTGGCTTCCGCTGGTGGAGTAGACCTCCCAGCCCAGCTCGATCAGCCCGCGCGCGAGCTCCACGGCGCCGGTCTTATCGTAGGGAGCGATGATGGCGCGCATTCGTTTCTACTCTAGAGAAGTTCCACCATACGGTCGTCCGTCTTGTGTTTCACGACTTCGCCTACAGCGATCGCGTCCGGCAGCGCAGCGCGGACGGCTGCGGCGTCCGAGGGGTCGACGGCGAGGACGAGGCCGATGCCCATGTTGAAGGTACGCCAGAGTTCTTCGTCGGCGAGCCTGCCCTCGCGCTGGAGCAGGCTGAAGATCGGCGGCACTTCCCACGCCGAGCGGTCGATGCGCGCGCCGAGACCGTCTGGAAGCATGCGCGGCACATTCTCGATCAGGCCGCCGCCGGTGATGTGCGCAACGCCCTTGATCTTCGAGCGCACCACCCCCAGCTCCGCGACGTACGAGCGGTGCGTGCGCAGTAGCTCTTCGCCCAGCGTGCGGCCGAGAGCCGGCTCCTCGCGCTCGAGGCGCGCGCGGTCCTGCATAGCGTCAGCGCCCATGCCGACGCCGAAGACGCGGCGGACGAGCGAGAAACCGTTGGTGTGCAGCCCGTTCGATGGCAGGCCGATCAGCGCGTCGCCCGCGCGGATCGAGGAGCCGTCGAGGATCTCGTCGCGTTCGACGGCGCCGACGACGAAGCCGACGATATCGAAGTCGCCCGGCGCGTAGATGTCCGGCATATCGGCGGTCTCGCCGCCGATCAGCGCGCAGTTCGCCTCCTTGCAGGCCAAAGCCGCGCCCTCGACGAGCGCAGCCTTGTCGTCGGACGTGAGCGACGACGATGCGATGTAGTCGAGGAAGAAGAGCGGCCGCGCGCCGCACGTGATGATGTCGTTCACGTTCTGGTTGACGAGATCGATACCGATCGTATCGTAGCGGCCGAGCAGCGCCGCGATCCTAACCTTGGTGCCGACGCTGTCGGTGCTCGAGACGAGGACGGGCTCCCGATAGCCGGCGAGCTTGTACATGCCGCCGAACGGCCCGACGCCGGCGAGCACCTCAGGCCCGTACGTGCGCTCAGCCAGCGGCCGGATGCGCTGGATGAAGGCCCGGCGCGCGTCGATGTCGACGCCGGCGGCGGCGTAGGTGAGGGGAGGCGGATCAGGAGTCATAGATTGCGCGCCCCAAAAGGCATCGGAGCGCCCTAATGCCCCAGCGTGAACGCTGGGGTCGAGCAATTCGATCATGGCTAAGCACGCTGCTACGTTCGCGGGGTGATGGAGGGTACAGCTTCGGTCCACTCCAACTCGTGCCGATCGCGGCCGGGCACCGGTTCGAGCGCGAGCTTATCCATCTGCAAGGGCACCGGCACGGGATAGTTGCCGGTGAAGCAGGCAAGACAGAACTTCTCCTTCGGCAAACCGACAGCTTCGATCAGGCCCTCTACACTGAGGTATCCCAACGACTCCGCCCCAATCTTTTGGCGGATCTCCTCCACCGTGAGGCGGCCCGCGATGAGCTCCCAGCGGGTGCCCATATCGATGCCGAAAAAGCACGGTGAGACGATGGGCGGCGCCGTGATGCGCATATGTATTTCCTTCGCCCCGGCTTTGCGTAACATGGCGACCACCCGTGAAGCCGTCGTGTCTCGCACGATGCTGTCGTCGACGACCACGACGCGCCGGCCTTCGAGCAACTCCGGCAGCGGATTGAACTTGAGGTGGACGCCCATCTCGCGGATGCGCTGGTCTGGTTGGATGAACGTGCGGCCGACGTAGCGGTTCTTAACCAGCCCCTCGATGAAGGGGATGCCTGATTCCTGTGAGTAGCCGACGGCCGCCGCGGTGGCGGAGTCGGGCACGCCGATGACGACATCGGCGTCCGCCGGATGTTCTCGCGCGAGCTGCGCACCAAGCGCCATGCGCACCGGGTAGACCAGCTTCTCGTCGATGCGGCTGTCCGGCCGCGCGAAGTAGATGTATTCGAAGATGCAGAAGGCATCCTTACGCTGCGCAGCGGAGAACGGCTCCAGCCCATCGGCGCTGATGCGCACTACTTCGCCGGGGGCAACCTCGCGGATGAACTCCGCGCCGAGGTGGTCCAGAGCGCAGGTTTCCGACGCGACGACCCAGCCGCCGTCGAGCCGGCCCAGGCAGAGCGGGCGGTTGCCCATCGGGTCGCGCGCGGCCATCAGCTCGTTCGGTGTGAGTACGACGAGCGAGTAGGCGCCGACGAGGCGTCGCATCAGGTGCGTCCAGCGCTCCTGCCACGTCGCGCCGGGCGCGTTGACGAGCGCCTGGGCGATCACTTCGGAGTCGGTGGTCGTCGAGAAGACAATGCCCTGGTCCTGCAGGTCGGTGCGGAGGACCGCCGCGTTGACGATGTTGCCGTTGTGGCCCAGCGCGAGCTGCCCAAGCGGCCCTTCGACGATGACGGGCTGGGCGTTCGTTGCCAGGCTGGAGCCGGTGGTGGAGTAGCGCGTGTGGCCGATGGCCATGTGGCCCGGCAGGTAGCTCAGGTCCTCTTCGTCGAACACCTGGGCCACCAGGCCCATGCCCGTACGGAGATAGAGGCGCCGTTCGTTGGCTGAGGCAATACCCGCGCTCTCTTGCCCTCGGTGCTGGAGCGCGTAGAGACCGTAGAAGGTAATCCTGGCGACATCTTCACCGGGTGCGTAGACCCCGAAAACGCCGCAGGACTCGCGCAGGGTCGGGCTCACACTACCTCCGGCCCCCAGGCCGTGCGGGTCCGATCAGCCGGGGAGTCGTATCGAAGCCGAATCCCCAGGCAGACTCAGGATACCAGGCGAACGGGGAAGGAGCAATCGGGGCTGGCCCAATCGCGACTTAGGACGATACATATCTGGAGCCTCATCGCATGTCTTGGCGTCGAATCTCCCTGCTCCTTCTCGCGGCCGTCCTGCTCTCGATGGCAGCTACTCGGCTGCTCAGCGCCGCGGAGGACGAGTCGGAGAAGCCCACGATCCTCATTAGCAGCACGGGAACCTACCGGCTCCGGCCGGACCAAGGCGTCCTGCACGTGACGCTCCAAGTCACCGTTAAGCGGACCGACGAGGACCAGCTCGGCTTGGACAGCATTGAAGTGCCTCTCGTGAAGGGGGCCGCGAACACGACCGCGGCTAAAGACGATGGTACGGCGCTCGGCAGCGAGGTTGAGACGCGTCTCGACCGGCCGTATGCAGGCGCGCGTGTGCAGTTTGGCCACAGGCTCGCTAAGGGCGAAGAGGTCAGCTTTCACGTCGACTATGATCTGACGCCGATCGTGGCCGATCCCACGATCGTAACTGAGACGTTCGTCTACATCCCCATCTTCGCCATCGGCCAGTCGGCTACCGTCACGATCGAGCTGCCCGATGAAGGCATCTGGTACTCGGCTGTTGAGACGGCCGATTGTGAGCGAACGGGGCCGATCGCTCAGGAGCAGTTCACGTGCAGTGGCTCCTCCGGTATCCACGATGTCGCCCATGTGCAGCTCACCGACCTCACAGGGTACGGGACGCTGGATGGCACGGTGCAAACGAGCGGCGGAGCGCAGGCGTTCACCTTGCGCTATCTGCCCGGCGAGGCGGCCTGGGCCAGCCACGTGCGCAGTCTCATCGTCGAGGGGCTGCCGGTGCTGGAGGAGACCGTCGGGTCGCCGCTAAAACTGCGCGAGGACTTTACTCTGCTTGAGGTCCAGTACGGAGACCTGGGCGGGTACGAAGGGATCTTCCAGTGCCTAGAAGACCAAGTGTGCCGGATCGGCGTCGTGGAAGGCGCCGGCGACCAGGTGGTGTTGCACGAGCTGGCGCACCTCTGGACAACGAAGTACGACGAGCGCTGGCTGGCCGAGGGCCTCGCGGAGTACACCGCCGAAAAGGCCGCCCGTCGGATGGGCAGGACCGTGGAGCAGCTGTTCGGCGACCCGTATCCGGAGCCGATTTACCTGGACGAGTGGAGCAGATCGCTCCTTTCGGGCCCGTTCACCAGGGATTCAGCGCTTCGCGAGCTGGCCGGCTACCTTGAGTCGGTCCGCTTCTTTGGTGACGTCGAGGCGGCCGTCGGCTGGGGCCCGGTCCAGCAGGCGAACGCCCGGTCCGAGGCGGAGGGAGACATCGATAGCGAGGACTACCTGGACTTCCTCGAAGCGGCGAGCTCTTCAGACCTGGTCTCGCTGTTCCGCGAGCGCGTCTTCCCACCGGCCTTTTCCGCGACGCTGGACCGGCGAACGCAGGCGAAAGAGGCGCTGGCAGGGCTGATGTACATCACCGCCAACGGCCCGTTCGACATCCAGCCGGAGCGGATCGAAGCCGCGATCGACGACTGGAACTTCTTCGAGGCGCTGGACGGCGTCGATAACGCGCGCATCTATATGGAGGACTATCCGGCCGCGCAGGAGGCCAAGAAGCACGTGAGCTTGTGGGAAAGGCTGGGCCTGATCGGCAAAGACCCGGCGGGCGACCTGACGAAGGCCAAGGCCGCGTTCGACAAGCATGACTACATTCAGGCCGGTCAGAAAGCTCGGTCGGCAAAGATGGACTACGCGACGGCGAGCCAGTCCGCTCGTGACCGCGTTCT
>JBIOYF010000063.1:0-3450 GCA_044870035.1 Dehalococcoidia bacterium | reverse complement strand
GCGATCGACGAAGTCCGTGTACGACAGCAGCTTGCGGTAGCGGTCCTCGCCGTAGGCGTAACCCCCGTTCGAACGCGGGAGCAGCTCGTCCTTCATCCACACGGCGAAGCTCTCGACCGCGGCGGTCGCGTCGCGCTGCGCCGACTCGAACTCGGAGCGCAGCGGCGCGCCGTCCAGTGACGAGAGCGCGTCCGGCAGGTCGCGCTGGAGCAGGATACGGACGCCGGCGGCCTGCTCGATCGCCGTCTCTACGTGAATGCGCGGACAGCCGTCCAGGTTCGCCTTCGCCTGCTCGAGCACGCGCGGCGCCTGCCGAAGACGTGAGGTGAGGCTGCGCGCGCGTTCGGCGAGTGGCGCGAAGTCGCGGATGATCAGTCCGTTACAGGCGCCGCCGATCGTGCCGAGATAGCCGCCGGGCGAACGCCGCCACGTTTGCAGCTCCTCGATGCTGACGAGCTCCCAGAGGATGCGGCGGCGCAGCAGCTCGTGTTCCGGGCGCTCTTCGGCGGGCAGCGTGGCGGGCGCAATCGACTCGAGGCGCTTGAGGAAGCCGCGCAGCTCGCCGGCGTGCCGTTCGATGCTGGTGCGGCTGCGGTCGGGCAGCTCACCGTCGTACTCGTGGATGCCCAGCGCGGTGGCGCCGGCCGGGCTATTGCGGAGCGCGGCGGCGATCCAGTCTTCCCCTAGGAGTGCGAAGTCCGAGTCAGCCACGATGGTCCCCTTGCCTCCCTCACCCGGTCCCGACAAGTCGGGACGCCTTTCTCCCTCGCTGGGGGAGAGGGGATGAGATCCGAACGAAGGCGCGCGCTCTTGCGATCACGGCGCTTCCAGCACGCGGATTGTAGCACAGCCCACGGCGGCGGCAGCGTTTACAGCCAGGGCGGCAGCACGCGCTTGGCGAGGAGCCAGAGCCGCCCGGCCAGCGGTGTGTCGCCGGCGAAGTCGAACGTGGTGAAACGCTCCGGCCGCAGGACGAGCGCGACCTCCGGCCCCTGCTCGATCTCGTGCTGCGCCGTGCGTTCGTAACCGGCGGCGCCGACGAGGCCGAGGTAGTGGCGCGGGATCTCCGCGAGCCAGTCGAGTCTCTTTCACCTCGGCGGTGCCGTAAGCGATCACGGCCTTGTAGGGCGCGCGCTCTTCCTGGACGCAGACGCTCACCTTGGGATCGCGCAGGATGTTCTGTGTCTTGATGGCGCCCTGCTCGGTGCGGAAGTAGAAGGCACCATCGCGATAGAGGTACCAGATCGGCGTCGGTACCGGATGACCGTCGGCGCCGTTGGTGATCAGCACGGCGATGTGCCGGCCGGCCAAGAAGCGGCCTCGCTGGGCGGGCGACATTCGTGTCGGCATGGGAACCTCCTGGCAACGGGCGAGCGGATTGTAACACACGCGTCGCCTTCTATCGGGTACAATAGCGCGGTTTGGGGGAGTGCTGGAGGCATCGATGCGCGCAGCGCTGTTCGCTTCGCTCCTGGCTGCTACGATCGTTCTCTCGCTCTCCGCCCCGGCGGGAGCTAGCACGCCGGTCTTTACTTCAGGTGTGCTCAACTTTTCGCTGGCGAATCCCACATCGATCGCGTTCGGGCCAGACGGCCGGCTCTACGTCGCGTCGCAGAGCGACCTCCGGGCGCTCACGCTCGACCAGGGCGGCCTGCACGTCGCGTCAGTCGAGACGATCGCCGGCGGGCTCAACGAAGTCACCGGCATCGCCTTCGATCCGACGACGCCTTCCCCCATCACGCTCTACGCGTCGCGCCGCGAGCCGAGCGCGACGGACGCTTATGAGGGGCGAGTCAGCACGTTCGCGGCGCCCTCATGGACGCGACAGGACATTATTACCGGCCTGCCCAACTCCACGCCGTTCTCGAACCACTACACGAACGGCCTGGCGTTCAATATGCAGGGCGTGCTGTACATCGCGCAGGGGTCCGACACCGACGCCGGGCTGCAGGGCCCGAACTACCCAGAGACGCCGCTCTCGGCGGCGGTCCTGCGCGCTGCCATCCACGCGCCCGGCTTCGTCGGGAACGTAACCTACAGCCCGGCGACGACGCCGACCGACGACAACGTTGACCAGACGGGCGGCACGGTTGACGTGTACGCCGCCGGGACGCGCAACCCGTACGACCTGGTGGTGCACAGCAACGGCATGATCTACGCGACGGACAACGGGCCGCAGGGGCCGGACACGTCCACATCGTGCACGACGAGCGGTACCGGCGTCAGCTCCGCGGACGAGCTGAACCTGATCGTGCAGGGCAACTACTACGGCTTCCCGAACCGCAACCGCGGCCGCAACGACGCGCGCCAGTGCGTCTACCACGCGCCCGAGGAGGGAGACGGGGCCGGCTTCACGGCACCGATCTACACGTTCCCGCCGCACTGTTCGTGCGACGGTATCGCAGAGTACCTGTCGGGCGCCTTCGACGGGGAGATGCAGGGCGACCTGGTGATTGCGCAGCTTATCTTCGGCAACGTCGTGCGAGTCGAGCTGGCGCCGGACGGGTTGTCGGTAACGTCCGTGACGACGCTCGGTTCGGGCTACAATCTGCCGCTCGATGTCGCAGTGAGCCCGCCCGGCACGATCTACGTCGCCGAGTACGGCGCCAACCAGGTCTCCTACCTGACGCCGGCCGCCGTCGGCGGAGCGACAGAGCTGCCTCTCGTCGACCCATCCGATGCCAGCCACGGAACGCCGGCGCTGCTGGCGCTGTTGCTGCTGCCGGCCTTCGTGGTGCTGCGCGCGGCAGCGCGATGGCGCGGCTCCTAAGCCTGCTCCCGCCGGTACACGATCTCGCCGGCGACGGCGGTCAGCTCCACCTTCGTATCGAGGATCTCCATCGAGTCTTGAAGCGCGAAGAGATCGCGCGAGAGCACGACGAAGTCGGCGGCGCAGCCCTGGGCGATGCGCCCCGCCCGCTCGTGCTCGTTCGTCGCGCGGGCGCAGCCGGCGCCGTATGCGACAAGCGCGGCCTCCAGCGACAGCCGGTGTTCCGGGTACCAGCCGTCCGGCGGCTCGCCGCGGGCGTTGCGGCGCGTCACGGCCGCGTGCAGGCCGGCCAGCGGCTCGATGGTCTCGACAGGGGAGTCGGAGCCGAATGCCAGGTTCGCTCCGCCCGCGAGCAGCGCTGCGAAGGCGTACGCGCCGCGCCCGCGCGCGCCCCAGTGGCGGTCGACCTTGCGCATATCCTGGGTCGCGTGGATGGGCTGGACGGACGCCGTCACGCCCAGCCGGCCAAACCGCGGGATGTCCTCTTTCGCCAGCACCTGCGCGTGCTCGATGCGCCGGGGTAGCTCGGGCGCGAGGCCGCGCGTCCGCTCCAGGATGTCCAGCACCTCCTGGTTCGCCCGGTCGCCGATCGCGTGGATGGCCGGCGCCAGCCCGGCTTCGAGGCACGCGCGCACCTGGCGCTCCAGCTCCTCCGGCGGCAGCAGCGGGAAGCCGAGATC
>JBIOYF010000062.1:0-3662 GCA_044870035.1 Dehalococcoidia bacterium | reverse complement strand
CGAACGCTCCGTACGCGATGTTCTCGCGCATGGTGGCCGAGAACAGGAAGACGTCCTGCTGCACGATGCCGATGCTCCGCCGCAGCGAGGAGAGCGTCACGTCGCGAATGTCTGTGCCGTCGATCGTTATCCGGCCGTCGCTGACGTCGTAAAAGCGCGGCATCAGGTTCACGACCGTCGTCTTGCCGGAGCCCGGCGGCCCCAGCAGCGCGATCATCTGTCCCGGCTTCGCATCGATATCGATGCCGGTGAGCACAGGGCTCACCGCGTCGTACCGGAAGGACACGTTCTCGAACCGGACGTGGCCCTTCACGTCGCTGAGCGCGCGTGCGCCGGCCTTCTCCTGCACTGCGGACTCGGCGTCCAGTATGTCGTAGATGCGCTGCCCGGATGACGTAGCGCGTGCAAAGAACATCACAATGAAGCCCAGGCTCCGCACGGGCAACTGCAAGAGTTGCAGCAGGAGCGCAAACATGGCCAGATCGCCGGGCGCAAGCGTGCCACTGTGAATCTGAAGCGCACCGACCCAGGTGACCGTTACCATCGCGACCATCCAGACAGCGGTGATCAGCGGCGTGTTGACCGCTTGCAGGCGGTTCGCCTCGTATGCGCTATCGAAGAGCGTGCGCGCTTCTACGGCGAACTTCTCGCCCTCGTACGCCTCCTGGCCGAACGCCTTTACGACCCGCTGGCCGGAGAGGTTCTCCTGCAGCACCATGCCCAGCCGGCCCTGCTGATCTTGAATCTTCAACCAGAGCGGACGCAGTTGCATTGTGAAGCGGATTGACAGGTAGGCCGTCACAGGCAGGAACGCCCACGAGATCAACGCCAGCTGCCAGCTTTTCCAGACCATGACGATCAGCGTCCCGACGAGTAAGATCGCTACGTAGACCAGCCGGATCACGCCCATCGACACGAACAGCCGAACGCCCTCGACGTCCTGCGTCGCCCGCGACATGATCTGCCCCGTTTGCGCCTTGTCGTGGTAGGCGAAGCTCAGCTTCTGCAGGTGGTTGTAGATGGCGTTGCGGATATCGTAGGCAATGCGCTGGGCGATCCACTCCGCGAGGAACTGCTGCAGGTAACCAAACAGGCCTCGCAACGCGGCCGATCCGATCACGGCGACCGCGATGATGACCAGCAGGCGCTTGTCACCGCCGGCGACAAAGTCGCCGCTGGCAGAGTCGTACCCCAGTGCTGTGTTGATGCCCCACCCAAGCAACTGCGGCATCGCCAGCACGAACGCGCTCGAGGCCACCACGCAGACCAGCGCCAGCGCTACGTGGCCCCAGTAGGGCTTCGCGAACGAGAGAAGCCGGATGATGATCGGTCGAGAGATGTGCGTTGGACTGACGGTTTGTGTCGTGCTCGTCATGATTAGCCGCTTCGCGCCCCGAATCGAGTCTAGCTAATCCTTACGCTAACGTCAAAGTATGAACGCCGACCGTGATGAAGCCCGCGGTCCAGAACCGCCGTCGTGTTAAGATGTGGAGCCGGACAAGATCGAGCTTCGAGAGTCCAACTTCGAACACGAAGTACGGGCAGTTCTATAATACGACCTATGCGCGCTACCGCCCTTCGCTGCCGCCTCCGTCTCATGCGGCCCGGCGACATCCCCCAGGTGCTCGACATCGAACGCGCATCGTTCCCAACGATGTGGCCGCAGACTGTCTACCAGCGCGAGCTGAAGAACCACATGGCCCGCTACTTTGTCGCCTACGAGCTGGACGGCGCCGCGCAGGCCGACCTCGCCGACGAACCGCCGCCGGGCATTACCGGACTGGTCCGCCGCATCCTGGGCGGCCAGCCCGACGAGCCGGCGAACGATCGCATTCTGGGCATGGCCGGCCTGTGGTTCATGGTCGGAGAAGGCCACATCGTGACCATCGCGGTGCGGCCCGAATGCCGCAGGATGGGCCTGGCCGAAGTGCTCCTGATCGCGGCGCTGGAAGCTGCGGTGGAAGCGCAGCAGGAAGAGGTCACGCTCGAGTATCGCATCTCGAACGACGCAGCGCGCGCCCTCTACGAGAAGTATGGCTTCGCCCAGGTCGGCGTCCGCGCCCGTTACTACACCGACAATCAGGAGGACGCCGTCTTGATGACCACGCCTCCCCTGCGTTCGAGCGAGTTTCGCAGGCTGATCGCGCAACGCGTGGCGGAGCAGCGCGAGCGCTGGGGCGAGGACTATCCGCTTGCCGACCGCGCGCTCCGCCTGCTCCGCGCGCCCCGCTAGTCACGCTGGCCTCAGCTTGCACCGGCGTGCTTTCCTATAGACGCAGACACTGAGCTCGAAGGAAGGGAAGAGACACTGCTCGGCGGGATTGAAGACGCGCTCCTAAGCTTCATCGAGAACATGTACGACGCCATCTCGTGGCCCGGCGTCGTGCTGATGATGGCGATCGAAAGCGCCTGCATCCCGCTCCCAAGCGAGCTGATCATGCCGCTCGCCGGCTGGATGCTGATCAAGGACAACGGCCTCGGCTGGGAGTGGGTCATCCTCGCCGGCTTCTTCGGCGCCGTCGGTAACACGATCGGCTCGCTCATCGCCTACTACGTCGGCGCGCACGGCGGCCGCCCCTTCGTCGAGAAGTACGGCAAGTACATCCTCGTCTCCCACCACGATCTCGATCTCGCCGACCGCTGGTTCCAGCGCTGGGGCAACCTCACCGTGCTCGTATCGAGGATGCTGCCCGTCGTGCGGACGTTCATCAGCTTCCCCGCCGGCGTATCGAGGATGCCCGTCTGGCAGTTCACGGCGTACACGTTCGCGGGCAGCTTCCCTTGGTCCGTCGGCCTGGCCGCCGCCGGCTACGCGCTCGGCTCGAACTGGGAGGACCTGCGCAACTGGATGCGCCCGGCAGACTATCCGATCGCGATCGTCGTGCTCGCGTTGATCGCCTGGTACGTGTACCGCCACGTCCGCCGGTCTTGGGGTGCGGCGCCTTCGGCCAGCGGCGGCGACGGCGCGTAACAAACCCCGAGGGTCAGGCTTTAGCCTGACGAAAACCGCGGGGACCGATGGATCTGTGTCACCTTGAGCCCTCGAGCGAAGCGAAGGGGAAGCGAAAGGTACTTCTAAACTGCAGCCTCGACCCAACGGTCCCACCCACGGCCAAGCTGCTAACCTGACACGGTAACAGCACCATGCAGACGACCGATATCAAGGAAGACCCGCCCGCCGCCGAAGACCAACCCTGGTACTCGAACACGCTGGTCTGGGCGCTGCTGATCGCCGCGACCGTCTTCGGCCTGCGCTTCGTCCCGTACGAGCCGCTCCAGAACGTGCTCGGCTCGTTCAGCTGGCTGACCGAGCAGGCGCTCAAGATCGCCAAGAGCCTCTTTCAGGACTACGGCTACCTCACGATCTTTCTCGCGCCGCTGCTGGAGAACACGATCTTCCTGGGCGCGCTGATCCCCGGCACCGTGATCATGCTGCTCGGCGGCCTCAGCGCGCACGACGGGCTGATCAGCCTCTGGCCTGCCATCCCGCTCGGCATCGCCGGCGCCTGGATCGGCGACACGATCAGCTACGGCATCGGCCGCTTCGGCTGGCAGCGCCTGGGCGCTCAGTCGCGCCTCGTCAAGTGGGCCGAAGAGATGCGCGAGCCGCTCCTGGAGCATACGAGCTGGCTTGTGGTGCTGTACCACTTCGCCGGCTACTC
>JBIOYF010000061.1:0-2589 GCA_044870035.1 Dehalococcoidia bacterium | reverse complement strand
CCGGTTCCGACATGCTCTCGGTCGAATGCGCCGGAGGCCCCTCTGCTTCGCCCGGCGACAGCGACTGTAGCGGTTCCGTCAACAGCATCGATGCGGCGTTGATCCTTCAGGACGTGGCCGGCCTGCTGAGCAGCGTTCCCTGCCCCGCCGGCGCCGACGCGAACAGCAACGGCCGCATCGACGCAATCGACGCCGCACTCGTCCTCCAGTTCAGTGCCGGCTTGATCAGCGAGCTGTAGGACCTAGCCTAGCGCCGGTAGCGGCGCAGCACGGCGCGACGGCGCGCATCGATCTGCTGGGCACGCGTCGCAGCGGCCACGCGCGGTGTGTCCGGCGGCAGCGCAGAAGATAGCTCAGCGAACTTCACGGTTCGAAACGCGATCTCCGGCGCGGCGTCCGCCAGTAGGAAGCGCGCGGTGAGCGTGCCGGTCTCCAGCCCCGACGTGTCCAGCCAGTTCGCGACGCCCGGATCGTGGTGCGCGATGACGCCGCGAAAGACGCCGTCGCGGTCGAGCGCGGCCTGGTGGCCGTTCAGCGACGTCTGCCGCGTCGCGAAGTCGAGGCTCTCCCAGTACCAGTTCGCCAGGCTCACGCTCCAGTGGCGGCAGGCCGGCGGCGTGAACTCCATGATCACCGCTTCGTCCGGAGCGCAGCGGAAGTTGCCGATGCCGTAGGCCTGCCCGCGCATGCCGGCGCGCTGGTCGCTGTCCTGCGGCAGGTAGACGTTCAGGCTGTTCGGCGCCATCCCGAGCGCGGCCTTGCTCATCCGCTCCCACAGGGCAGCGCTCTTCTCCATCCACTCGCGCAGGCGGGCAAAGCGAGCGGCGATCTGCTCCGGCGCCGGCGGCGGCGCGGGATACGTAGCGCCAGCGCGTTCGATGTACAGGTCGGCCGGGCGTTCGCGCTCCCAGTCGTTGAAGTACTGGCGCACGAGCACGAACTCGGCGTTTGACGCGAGCGCCAGCCAGTTGTCCGGCCGTTCCGCTCCACCCAGCTGCAGCTCGAACGAGCCGTCTGCGTCCGAGCGGAGTTCCAAGCCGTTGATCGATGAGACCGTCCCCCAGCTCGCGATGTCACCGCTGGCGAAGTGGCCGTGGTTCACCTGGATGTCGATGTGGTTCGCGCTGCCGCGGTTGCCGTAGATGCGATACGTCGCATCACCGCGCACGGTCGCGTACAGGTAGAGACAGTCCGGGCAGTCCAGACCCCACTTCATCGCCGGGTCGACCATGCGGCCGAACTCCGGGTAGTCCGCGTCGGCGAACTCGACGCAGGTGACCAGCCCGGCGGCGAGCAGTCGCGTCAGATAACGGAAGCCCTCCGCGCGGTGGCGGGCGCCGTCCGGCGCGTCCGGCCCGAGGACCAGTTTCGCTGCGCCGCGCAGCGTTTCCAGCAGCTGCTCCCACGCCGCGCCATTCATGATCGACGTGCCCGGATCGAGTTCGGTGCTCATGGCTGCCTGATGGTATCATGTGGCGCTCGTTCGCCATGGAACGTTTCGTGCTCGGCACCGGACGCTGTGGCTCGACGCTGCTGTCGCGTATGCTCGCGCAGCAGCCGTCGCTGCTGAGCATCTTCGAGTTCTTCAACGGGCTCGACATGACGAAGCGCTTCGGCAGCGCGCCCGTCGACGGCGCCGCGTTCGCCGCGCTGCTTTCGCAGGAGCACCCGATGGTGACCATGGTGCTCAGCCGCGGCTACAAGGTCGAGGAGATCACCTACCCGTTCGACAGGCCCGGCGCGCGCTACACGCGCGACCAGGGGCTGCCCTGGCTCCTCGTCTCCACGCTGCCCCGCCTGACCGACGACCCCGACGCGCTGTTCGACGAAGTTACCGGCTTCGCGCGCACACTTCCGGAACAGCCGCTCGTCGCGCATTATCGCGCGCTGTTCGACTGGCTGGCGCAGCGCTTCGGGCGCTCCTGCTGGCTCGAACGCTCCGGCTCGTCGATCGACTACCTCGGCTCGCTCCACGAACTATTCCCTCATGCGCGCTTCCTCCACCTGCACCGCGACGGCCCGGAGACCGCGCTCTCGATGCGCGAGCACGCCGCCTACCGGCTGGCGATCCACTTCGTCTACGAGAAGCCGCGCGACAGCGAGCCGTCGATCGAAGAGCTGCGCGCACTGGAGAGCGGCCGTGGCGAAGACGATCTGATCGGCCGCATCCTTGAGTCCCGCCCGCCGGTCGAATACTTCGGCGGCTACTGGTCGCAGGAGCTCCAGCACGGCTACAAGGCGGTCGCGAAGATCGATCGGGCGCAGTACATGGAAGTGCGCTTCGAGGAGCTCGTTTGCGATCCGAAGGAGACGCTGCGCACGATCGCTGAGTTCTTCGGTCTCGATCCTGACGCTGACGGTTGGCGCGACCGCGCTGCCGCGCTCGTGCGCGGCATCCCGCCGACTCGCTTTCAGACGCTGCCGCCGGACGAGCAACGTCGCCTGGCCGAAGCGTGCCGGCGCGGCATGGAGCTGGTCGGACGCGCATGATCGAGCTCGATCGCGACGGCGAGGTCTTCGTCCTGCGCATGCGCGACGGCGAGAACAAGCTCAACCGCGCCCTTCTCGATGAGCTGACCGCCGCTCTCG
>JBIOYF010000060.1:0-7669 GCA_044870035.1 Dehalococcoidia bacterium | reverse complement strand
AGCTTGACCTTCGTCGCGCGCGCCATCTCTTCGAGGATGTCCAGCGCCGCCTGCGGCCCGGCGACGCAGTTCACGCCGACGACGTCCGCGCCCGCGTTGTGCAGCTCGCGCGCGACTTCGGCGGGCTCCTCCCCGGTCCAGGTGCGGCCGTCGCGCTGGAACGTGAGCAGCGCGATGATCGGCGTGTCCTTGGCAACCTCGCGCACGGCCTGGACGGCCTCGCGGGTCTCGGCGAGGGTGGCGAACGTCTCCAGCGCGATCAGGTCCGCGCCCGCCTCGACAAGCGCCTGCGCCTGCTCGACGAACGCGCGGTGCGCCTGCTTCAGCGTGACGTCGCCGGCGCCGGCAAGACCAACGCCGACCGGCCCAATGGCGCCCGCGACGAACGCCGTGTGGCGGTCGCGCATCGCGTCGCGCGCCAGCTCCACGCCGCGGGCGTTGATCTCGCGCACCTGGTCGGCCAGGCCGAACGACTTGAGCCGTACGCGGTTCGCGCCGAACGTGTTCGTCTCGATCACCTCGGCGCCCGCAGTCAGGTACTCCTGGTGCACCGAGCGCACCAGCTCGGGGTTCGAGAGGTTCAGCTCGTCCAGGCAGGCCGAAGCGGGCACACCGCGGTCGCGCAGCAGCGTGCCCATCGCGCCGTCCGCGAGGAGGACGCGCCGGTCCAGCGCAGCCAGAAACGGGTGTGTCATCGATTCGCTCCTTGACGAGCATTATAGCCACTATGTCAGGGCGGTTCCCTTAGGGAAAACCCGTAGTCCGAGGTGCCGCACCTTCTGGGATGTATCATCCACGCATGCGCATCGACGTTGCGGACGAGCTGCTTGCGACCGTGCTCGCTGCCTATCCCCTCGCGGGGCCGCGCGCGACCGCCCTGCTGGAGGCCAGCACCCGCAACGAGAACTTCCGCGTCGAAGACGCCGCCGGCCGTCGCTACGTCCTGCGGCGCTACCGCCGGAACCCGAACGAGGCGCGGGTCCGGTTCCAGCTCCGCTTTCAGCAGGAGCTGTACGGTCGCGGATACCCGACCTCGGAAATCATCGAGTCGAAGGACGGCGGTCCGCTCGTTCGGGAGGGCGGCGACTTCTGGGCGGTCTTCTCGCACGTCGAAGGGGCGGAGTACGACTTCTCGCGGATGGAGCAAGTCGCTGAGGCAGGGCGGCGGCTGGCGCAGTTCCACTGGCTCACGGCGGACATCGATCTTGACGCGCCGCGCCTCGACATCAACTTCGAGTCCCGGCGCTGGTGGACGCACGGCGACGACCAGCTGGCAGCGCTAGAGAAGGTGTTCCGCGACGACGAGATCGCGGAGGAGCTCGCGTTCCTGCGCTCGTGGCACGCCGGCCTGCTCCGCGCCTGGCCGCTCGACCGGCTCGACGCGCTGCCCGTCGGCTGGGTGCACAGCGACTTCCACGGCCGCAACATGGTCTTCGCGGGCGATGAGCTGCGCGGCTTGTTCGACTTCGATCCGCTCCATCGCGGCTTCTGGGTGGAGGACCTCGGCCACGCGCTGTTCATGTTCGCACGCGAGCGGCGCGGTTCGACGCATGTCCGTCCGGACGCGGCCCGCCTCTTCCTCGGGTCCTACGCCGGCGTACGGCCGCTATCGGACGAAGAGCGCGCGGCTATCCCGATGATGGCGGTGCTCGCGTGGGTGCCGCTCGCGCCCTACCACGAGCTGCTACGCCGGGACGGAGACGATAGTCTCGCGTTCTTCCGCCACTACGTGCAGCTGATGCGCGATCTGCAGGCCGAGATGGAACGGCTGTGCGCGGCCCTGGGTGACGTGCTGGGCTAGCGGCGCCGCCCGGCTGTCTTCGCTCGAGCGGCCGGCCTGGTCCTCGAACGCGGAGCCGGCTTCGCGATTCGTTTCGCCACTGGTTTGGCGGTGGCTGTCACCTTCGGCGTGCCCTTCTTCTTGGCTGCAGCGCGCATGTCGCGCTCCAGCAGCTTGTAGTCGGCCTCGGAGATCTTGTGCAGGTTACCCTGGAAGAAGAGCGCCCAGCTCTTCGTCGCGCCCTTGCGCGTAAACTCAAGCAGCGGCACGTAGTCCGGAACGTACAGCCACTGGTCCTCGGCTAGGACGACATCGGGTTTGGTCTTCACGCGGAAGGGATAGTCCTCGCCCGGCTTCTTCTCGCTCTGGAAGATCTTCTTGTGGTCCTCGTAAGCGTCAGACACCACCGTCGCGATGCCGCCGAACTTCTTGATGCCGGTCAGGTAGAAGACCAGCTTGTCGCCGGGCTCCATCTCGCCCGACTCGCGGCGGCGCGTGCTCTTGAAGCCGAACAGGTCGAAGCCGCGGCTGATCGCGATCTGAAAGTTCTCCGGCGAGCCGACAACGATCCAGTAGGTCATGCCGAACCTCCTCGAGCGCCCACAAGGCGCCCCAAACAGTGTCCCACATCCTCGTTGACAACGCCAAGGTCGATGCTAGACTAGGGTACTTGGAAAGGGGGAGTGAACATGTCAGACAAGATGAATCCGCTGGTGCGCGTCCTGGCACCTGGCCTACTGGTCCTCCTGCTGGGTGTACTCCTTGGGGCAGTCTGGATTACTCAGGGGAACGGCGCGCGGGCCCAGACGCCCACGCGGTCGCCGGCTACCGCGACTGCCGAGACGCCGACGGTGAGCGCTACTGCGCCGGCTGCCACCGCGACGAATGTCCCCGGGCTCATTAGGACAGAATCGCCCATCCCCAAGGTTACCAGCGCTCGTGATACGTTCTGGCTGGCCATTACTGCGCTGCTCATTACCTGGACGGTTCTCGTGGGACTGCTCCTTCTCCTGAGGAACTCACTGACTCAAGACAAGGCTGTAGATTGGTACAGGCTGGCCCGGCCTGTTTTGGAAGGTGTCACGCTGGTCATGATCGTGGCGGCTGTCATCATCCTCGGTTCGCAAGGTTCGATCGGGGACCAGGGGATCATTGCGGTCCTGTCGGCAATCGTCGGCTTCTTGCTCGGGCGGGCCGTCGGGGCCGGCGGCGCCGGGGGCAGCTCGCCATAGCGCATAGCCTCCGGCGATGAAGCGCCGACGAGCGGCTGAGTCAGCCACGCGCGCGCCGAGGTGCCGCGAAGCACGCCCCGCGGATCTCCGCAGGCTTTGACTCCTTGCCCGCTGCGGCGGTATTATGCGCCACCGCATGCGAGGAGGCCAGGCATGCCGGACTACGTCGTCGTCACCAAGCTCACCACCGCCGGGGCGGGAGCGCTGACCAGCGACCCCAGCCGCCTCGCTGCGGTTAACGCCGAAGTCGAGCGCCTGGGCGCCAAGATCAAGCGCCAGTATCGTGTCGTCGGTCAGTATGACTTCCTCACCATCGTTGAGGCGCCGGACAACGAGACTGCTACGCACATCGCGTCGGAGATTAGCGCTCTCGGTACGGTCGTCCTGCAGGTCTATCCGGCGGTCGCCTTCGACCGCTTCGTCAAGCTGCTCCGCATGGAGCCCTACCGCAGCGAGCCACACCGCTGGCAGACGCAGCTCTGGGCGCGGACGGCGCGCCGCGCCGGCCGCTACTGGGTGATGACGCGGCACATGCGCCGGCTCTGCCGGCCGCTCGTCGTCGAAGGCTTGGAGAACATCCAGGGCGTGCGCGGCCCGGTGCTGATCATCGCGAACCACACGTCTCACATCGATACGCCGACGCTCATCTCGGCCCTGCCGGGCGTCCTGCGCGAGCGCGCCGCAGTGGCGGCCGCCGCCGACCGCTTCTATCGCGCGAGTCAGCGCTCGTGGTGGTTCTCGCTCTTCTGGAACACGTATCCCATCGCCCGCGGCGGCGGCATGAAGGCGCTCGACTACTCGAGCTGGCTCCTGCAGCACGGCTGGTCGATCGTGATCTTCCCGGAGGGCGGCCGCTTCAAGGCGGGGGCCGTCCAGCGCTTCCACCACGGCCCGACGATCCTCGCCATGCAGGCGAAGGTGCCCGTCGTGCCGGCCTATCTAGAAGGGCTGCATCTGCTGATGCCGAAGGGTACACGTACTCCCCAGCCGGGGCCCGCGCTCGTGCGCTTTGGCCGGCCGGTCTCGCTGGATGACATCGCGTCCGTTCCCGAAGGGACCGATCGACTGCGCGCGGCCGTGCTCGAGCTGGCCGAGGCGAGCGGGCCGCAGCGTGCGGATGTTGCTGTGGCTGGGTAGTAAAGATGCGCTACGGGCAGGCCGCCGCGACGAGCCGCGGCTGATCGAACACGCACGACGAGAGCTGGGCCGAGCAGGTCGCGCCGCGACAGCCCTGGACGCGGCCGGTGCAGGTCACCCACCAGTTCGGGCCGGACTGCACCGCCGTGCACGACATCGCATCGATCTCGTAGGCCGACTGCTCCTGGTGCGCCATCCAGTTCGCCCCTAGGAGCATCGCCGTGCTCGCGTCGAGCCGCGCGGGCGCCTCTGCCGCGGCCGCGACCGCCGGTCCCGAGGGTGACGACCCTTTGAGGTTTGGCGGCACGTCTTGCGCCGTGCGTCTGAGCTCCGCGATCAGCTCGGCTGTGGGCTGCCAGGCCACGCGCGGCTCCAGGTAGTCGAGCGGGTTGACCACGCCGCCGTTGTGGCGCAGCTCGAAATGGATGTGCGGCCCCGACACGTGGCCCGTCGCGCCCGAGAGGCCGAGCGATTGTCCCTGGTGCACCACGTCGCCGAACTTGACGTCGATGCGGCTGAAGTGGGCGTACACGCTCGACCAGCCCTCGTCGTGCTCGACGATGACGAACAGGCCGTAGTTGCAGCAGGGGTCCCCACCGGCAAACGCGACGCGGCCGTCGCGCACCGATTTCACGGGTTCGCCCGGCGGCGTGCCGATATCGATCCCCAGCCGATGACCCGCCCACATGCCCTGCACCAGCCGGTAGTCGGCCGGCCAGATGAAGCGATACGTCGAGCCGGGCGCTGGGGCCGGCGCCAATGGCGCCTGGGCGGACGGCGCGTAGACGAGCGGCAGCGGCGTCTGGTCCGACCCGAAGCGCAGCGGTGGGCTGCCTGGGCTGGATTGGAGCGCCTGCAGGGTCGCCGCTTCGCTGGAGGCGGTCAGCCCGTGGAAGAGGAGTGTCATCCCAACGACGAGGGCGCAGCCGGCGGCCAGCGCGGCCGTCAGGAATCGCCCCGACATGGGCTTGAGATTCTGCCTACGTGATCCCACCGATGTAGGTATCGGTCGGGCGGGGCGAGCCCCTTAGCTGAGGGGCGGAAGGGCCGAAGCGGGCCTGCATGTGGGTTCGGCGCTTCACATAACGCTGAACAAGCAAGAGGCCCGGAATAGCTGCTCCGGGCCTCTGGTTGCCGCTCTCGTTCGCTGGCTAGTGGCTGCAGGCGCGCGCCTGTCCGGCTCCCGCCGAGTCAGCCGTGTCGAAGCTGGAGCCGCAGGCGCAGCTCTTGACGGCGTTCGGGTTGAAGATAGTGAAGCCGCTCTTCATGATGTCATCCACGTAGTCGATCTCCGCGCCGTCCAAAAGGGGAGCGCTCTCCGGGTCGACCAGCAGCTTCACGCCGCTGTGCTCGATGACGAAGTCGTCTTCCTCGACGTCCTGGGCGAGCGCCATGCCGTACTGGTAACCGGAGCAACCGCCGCCGGCCACGAACACGCGCAGAGCGCCCTGGTCGGCGCCCTTCTCCTGGAGGATGCGCTTGACGTTCTCGGCGGCGCGGTCGGTGATATTGATCATGGGGTGCTCCTCGTATCTCTTCTTTTTCTACAGTCGCTACTTATTATACCTAACCGGGCCCGCCTGGCAAGGCCGCTTCGGCCCGCTCGCGCACCTGGTAGGCGCAGTACCCCTCCCGGCCGACGGCCTCGGGCGCCACGTAGGTAACGTCGGCGGCCAACAGCAGCGACAGCAGCCGCTGGTCGTGGGCGCAGGCGTGACCCGGCTGCGCGGCCACTCTGGGGCAGGGGCAGCCGTGGCCGACGAGCAGGTAGCCGTCAGCGCGCTTCTCCACGTCGAACACGATGCCTTCGCCGGCGAGCGCCTCGGTCGTCGCCTGGATCCGCTCGGCCAAGCCGGAGCCGTGGATGTGCGGGCCGATCTTCTGCGCCATGTGCTGCGCCATCTTCTCGAAGACGAGGTCGGCCAGCTCGACGCCGCCGCGGCCCTTCGTCTCTTCCGGCGAGAGGGCGACGATTTCGTCGATCAGCCGGTTGGTGATGCGGACGTAGTGCTTGGGAAAGAGGTCTTCGCCCTTCTCGCTGATCGAAAAGACGAAATGCGGCCTGCCGGTCTTGCGCCGCTCTTGCTCGACGTTCACGTGGCCGTCGCGACTAAGGATATCGAGGTGGCGGCGCACCGTCGCCGGCGCGAGACCGAGCTCAGTCGTCAGGTCGTCCACGGTGGCGCTGCGGCGACGCAGGATGTTCAGGATCGTCTGCCGGGTCGTCTCCATCTGCTTCCAGGGTAGGGCGCGCTCCGAAGGCGCGTCAAGGACGGTCTAGTCGCATTCTGATCTCGTCGACGCCGCGCTGCACCCATTCAGGGTGGTTGTCCTCTGCACCGTAGATCACGGCGTGAAACGGACTGATCTTGCGATAGGTGTCGGCATGTGCCGACAGACGCTCGCGCTCCTGCCGCGGGCGCCCGTACGCCGCCAGCGCGCGCTTACGGGAGTCTCCCTCCCAGCCGGTGAAGTCGAACGCCGGGTCCGCGACGCACGCGTCGGCGAAATCGATCACGCCCGCGATGCGCTCGCCCTCGACGAGAACGTGCGCTTCGTCCAGGTCGCGATGGATCAGGGCCGGCGAGAACTGGAAGAGCTCTGCACTGGCGAGCAAGTCCCGCCAGAACGACTCCACAGCGGCCGCTTCGCTCGCCGTTAGCAGCGGGAGGACCAGCGGGCGTACCTTGTCGTAGAGCTCCACGTAGTGTTGCCGCCATCCCTCCGGGGAGAAGACCGGCACGCCCAAAGCGGCCGCGCGCTGGGGCGGGAAGCTGTGCAGCTCGCGCAGGAAGCGGCCGACCTGCGCCGCGATCGAGCGCGTCGCTTTAGCCGGAAGGCTCGCTTCCTCCAGCGGCACGCCGGGAAGCTTTCGGTATCCGAAGAAGGGCTGGGGGAGTGCTGGGGTTCCGTCGGACACGAAGAGCGGGTGCGGGATCGCGGTCGAGGTCCTGTTCGCCAACGCTGCGAGCAGCCGCGCCTCGACCGGTAGCCGGTCGGCGCACTCCTGCCTCAGCGGGAAGCGAAACAGCAGCTCGGCGTTGATCTCCCACATCTCGTAGTCCCAGCCCGCCGCGAAGTAGCGCAGCGAATCGACTCGTAGCTGCGGGAACGCTTCTGCGATCGCCTGACGGCAGCGCGCCTCGTCCAGCATCACGGCGCAGTATACTTCTGAGAAGGCCTCAATGAACGCCGAGCCGCGCATCTACCTGGACCACGCCGCTACCACGCCGACCGACCCGCGTGTTGTGGAGGCGATGCTGCCGTATCTGACGACGCTCTGGGGGAACGCCTCGAGCATCTACTACGAGGCGCGCGAAGCCCGCAAGGGCCTCGACGCGGCGCGACGCGCTATCGCCGAGGTGCTGGGCGCGCGGCCGCAGGAGATCGTCTTCACCTCGGGCGGCACCGAGGCGGACAACCTGGCGCTGCGCGGCGTCGCTGCCGCTGCGCGCAAGCGGGGCAACCACATCATCACCAGCGCCATCGAGCACCACGCCGTGCTGCACGAGGCCGAGCG
>JBIOYF010000059.1:0-3038 GCA_044870035.1 Dehalococcoidia bacterium | reverse complement strand
ACGTGCTGCATCGCGGCGACGTGCCGATGAAGATCACGCAGAACGACGTGCGCGCGATCCAGCTCGCGAAGGCCGCGCTCCACGCGGGCGTCCGCCTCCTGATGGACCACCTCGGCGTCGACAAGGTGGACCGCATCCGCCTCGCAGGCGCCTTCGGCAGCCACATCGACGTGAAGCACGCGATGGTGCTCGGCATGATCCCGGACTGCGCGCTCGACGCCGTCGCCTCGGTCGGCAACGCGGCGGGCGCCGGCGCGCGCATCGCGCTGCTCGACGCCACGGCGCGCGCGACGATCGAGGGGCTCGTGCGCCGCGTCGAGAAGATCGAGACCGCGATCGAACCGCGCTTCCAGGCGCATTTCATCGAGGCGATGGCGATCCCGCACCGCACCGCCCTGAACCCGGAGCTGCGCAAGGCCGTGACGCTGCCGCCGCCGCGCGAGTCCGCGGCTCAGGGCGCGGCCCGCGGACGGCGCCGTCGAGCCGCAAACACCCCCTGACGCGAGCCAGCCGCGGTTGCTTGGAGGCGTGCCGACGCTCGGATAACATCGGGCGGCTCTCGCGAGTCTCCATGGCCGATATCTTCGTTTCCTACGCCCGAACCGACAAAGCGCGCGTCGCTCCGCTCGTCACCGCGCTCGAAGCAGAGGGCTGGTCCGTCTGGTGGGATCCGGAGATCACGCCGGGTCAGGAATTCGATTCGATGATCGCGGCGGAGTTGGACGCGGCACGTGCCGTCCTGGTTGTCTGGACACCGACGTCGGTTTCCTCGCGCTGGGTACGG
Source organism: Dehalococcoidia bacterium (assembly GCA_044870035.1). GTDB lineage: Bacteria > Chloroflexota > Dehalococcoidia > DSTF01 > RBG-16-68-14 > JBBDXS01. The sequence continues at coordinate 2,254 of JBIOYF010000059.1, read as the reverse complement.
GGCGAAGCCCGCGATGCCGCGGATCGCGGCATCCTGGTCCCGGCGCGTTTCGACGACGTGAAGCTACCGATCGACGTCCGCGCCATCCATACGACCGACCTCGACGCCTGGGAGGAGAACCCGCAGAGCGGCGCTTTCCAGGAGCTCGTGCGGGCGCTCCGCCCGTTGGCGGGAAACACCGGCGAAAAGCCGGCAGCGGTGGCCCGGGGTGCGGCGAAGGCAGCCCCGAAGCAAGTCGCCATCTGCGTGCTTCCGTTCGCGAACATGAGCGGCGAACCCGAGCAGGAATACTTCTCGGACGGCATCAGCGAGGACGTCATCACGGATCTCAGCAAGGTCTCGGCCCTCGCCGTCACCGCCCGCAACACGGCGTTCGCGTTCAAGGGCAAGCACGTCGACATCTCCCAGATCGCCCGGCAACTGAAGGTCAGCCACGTGCTGGAGGGCAGCGTGCGTAAGTCGGGCAACCGCGTCCGCATCAGCGCGCAGCTCATCGACGGTGCGACCGGCAACCATGTCTGGGCCGAGCGGTACGACCGCGACCTCAGCGAGATCTTTGCGCTCCAGGACGAGATTTCGAAAGCGATCGTATCGGCGCTCAAGGTAAAGCTCCTGCCGGAGGAGAAGTCGGCGATCGAAGCGCGAGGAACCCAGAACCTCCAGGCCTACACGCCTTACCTGATGGCCCGGCAGTTCTCCGCGATCGTCAGCGATCGCTATCGCCCACTCATTGTCCGTCTTTGCGAGCGCGCGACCGAGATCGACCCGAACTACGCGCCAGCCTGGGCCCTCCTGGCGATCGGCCAGGCGAACATGCGTGCCTTGACGAGCAGGTCGGCCGAGAACGGCTGGGCCGCGGCGAACCGCGCGCTTGCGCTCGACCCGAACCTCGCCGAGGCCCATGCGGCCAAAGGCCGCGTACTCGCGGATCAAACCCGTTACGACGAAGCCATCCGCGAGCACGAAATCGCGATCGGGCTCGATCCCGAATCGTACGAAGTCAACTGCGCAGCGGCCCGCTGTTACACCGCGATGCACCGACACGACGACGCGATACGCCATTACGAGAAAGCAACCGCAGTGAACGAACGCGATGTCTGGGCCTGCGGCATGGCGATCGGATGCTTCGAGGCGAAAGGCGACGCGGAGGGAATGCGGCTCATGGCGCGCCACACCCTGCAGCGCTTCGAGCGAATCATCGCCCAGGAGCCCGATCACTCGACAGCGATGTCGTTTGGCATCACGGCGCTCGCCGCGCTCGGCGAGAAGCAACGGGCCATGGACTGGATCGAGCGCGCGCTCCTGCTCGCGCCGCCCGAGGACATCAACCTCCGCTACAACCTTGCCTGCGCGATGGCGGCTCTCGACGAGGCCGATGGATCGCTCGACTTGCTGGAGGCCATCATCGGAAAGTTCAGGCAGGAAGGGTTAGTCTGGGTGAAGACCGACACGACGCTGGACAAAGTCCGCGAGCACCCCCGCTTCAAGGCGATGATCGCGGCCGCGGAGACGCGCTTGGCGGTGGCGCGCTGAGGGAGAGATATGGGCGCACTCGACATCACCATCCTGTTCGCCTACCTGGCGCTGCTCGTGGGCATCGGCGTCTACGCACAGCGGCGCAAGCCGGACGTCGACGAATATTTCGTCGCGGGGCGGCGCATCGGCCCCGTCACGATCGCCTGCATGTGGGTCGCGGCCTGGATCGGCGGCGCCTCGATCGTCGGCACCTCGGCGCGTGTCTACGCGCAGGGCCTCACCGGCATCTGGTACATCCTGGGGATCGCAATCGGCTGCACCCTGTTCGGCCTCACCGTCGCGAGGCGCGTGAAGCAGCTGGGCGACGGCGACCGCCACCTGACCTACCCGGACTTCATCGAGCGGCACTACGACAATCGCACGCGCGCGGTCGCGACGATCACGACGGTCCTGGCCTACACGGCGTACTCGGCCGGCCAGTTCGCCGCGGCGGCCGCGATCCTCCAGGTCCTGATCGGCTGGAGTTACGGCCAGTGCCTGCTGCTCGCGGGCGCCATCGTGACGCTTTACACCGCCGCCGGCGGCTATCTTGCGGTCACTTACACCGACCGCGTGCAGGTCACGTTGGTGATCCTCGGCATCGTCGCGGTTGGCGTCCCGGTCGCGATCTCGCAGGCCGGCGGCTGGGACGACATGCACGCGGTCCTGCCCGCTTCGCACTACGACTTCGGCGCCCAGGGCTGGGATCACGTCGCGGCGCTCGTCGTCTCGATGGTGC
>JBIOYF010000058.1:0-10918 GCA_044870035.1 Dehalococcoidia bacterium | reverse complement strand
TCGTTGGGTACGAGACGCTGGAGTCGGAGTCGCAGGCGCTGCTCGTCTTCGGCGAGGGCGAGGACGTCGATATCGTCCTCGATATCTCGCCGTTCTACGCGGAGGGCGGCGGCCAAGTCGGCGACCGGGGCAAGATCGTCGGGCCGGGCGGCGAAGCACAGATCGATTCGGTACGGCGGCTCGGCGGCGTCTTCGTGCACGGCGGCCGCGTCCTCCACGGGCGCATCGCAAACGGCGACCGCGTGCGCGCGGAGGTCGATGAGACCGCGCGCCGGGCGACGATGCGCAACCACACCGCGACGCACCTGCTGCACAAGGCGCTGCGCGTCGTGCTCGGGCCGCAGGCGAAGCAGGCCGGCTCGCTCGTCGCGCCGGACCGGCTGCGCTTCGACTTCATCCACGGCAAGCCGCTCAGCGACGACGAGCTGCGCGAGGTCGAGCGCATCGTGCGCGAGCAGGTGCTCCTCGACCGCTCGGTGCAGACGGACGTGATACCGGCGCAGGAGGCGATCGCTTCGGGTGCGGACGCCATGTTCGACGAGAAGTACGGTGAGCAGGCGCGCGTCGTCGCCATCGGCAACGGCGAGCCGTTCAGCCGCGAGTTGTGCGGTGGCACGCACTGTCGCGCTACGGGCGAGATCGGTGCGTTCTTCATCGTCGATCAGCGCAGCGTCGGCGCAGGCGTGCGCCGCGTCGAGGCGGTGACGGGCTTCGGCGCGTTCGACTACGTCGACCAGCGCCGGCGCGTCATCGAACAGCTCGGGCGCGAGTACAACGTGCCGGTTCCGGAGCTGCCCGAGCGGATCCGCGCGCTGCAAGAGCGTGCCCGCGACCAGCAGAAGGAGGCGGCCGCTGCCGCCCTGCCCGACCCGGCCGACGTGCTCTCGCGCGCGGAGACGCGTAACGGGACGCTCGTTGTCGTCGACCGGCTCTACTCAGTCGATGCGGCGGCGCTGCGCGAGTTCGGCGACCAGCTGCGCCAGAAAGCGAAGTCGGCCGCGATCGTGCTCGGCTCGGTGGTGGATGGGCAGCCGAACATCGTCGTCATGCTCAGCGCGGACCGGGTGAGCGCCGGGCTGCACGCGGGGAAGCTGGCGCAGCAGCTCGGTCAGGAGATGGGGGGCGGCGGCGGGGGCCGGGCCGACGTCGCGACGGCCGGCGGCGCGCCGGACCGGATCGATGCGGCGCTGGCGAAGGCGCGCGAGCTACTGGCGTCGTAGGGCTATCGGGTATGCCTATCTATGGATTCAGTACACGCCAGGTCTGGCCGCCGTCATCCGTTGCGACCAGTGCTGTTGTGCTTTGTGCCTCATTAGTGAGAAGAGCCCAGCCATGGCCCGCGTCCGCAAACTGGAGTTGCTTTGGCTCAAGTGAGCAGGTGTTGTCAGGTAACGCGCTTGCCCAGCGGACGTCTACGGCTTGCCAGCCCATGCCGCCATCTTCTGTTCTGTAGATCTTCTGCTCCGTCGCTTGGAACCATGTTTCGGCCGAGAGGAAGAACATCTTGCCATCTGCAGCCGGCGCAGGTCCCACGAGCGTCCAGGTGCGTCCTGCATCGTGCGTTGCGTAGATGTTAGTCTTTCGGACACTCGAATCTTCGTAGTGACTGGCCGGGATCACACCTTCAGTCGGACCGAGGGCACCATAAGCGAAGCTTCCCAGCCAACTTCGGTCGTCGCGGACGCCAGTGTCTTGAGCAAACCACGTACGCTCCCATGTCTCACCGCCATCATGCGTGACCTGCACATTCTCCCTGCCATCACTCCATGCCTCCCAGCCGTCAGTCAGACTTGCGAAGTGAACCACACCATAGGCGCCATTATGACCAAATAGGCCACTCAGCCTTCGCCATGACGCACCTCCATCAGTCGTTCCATAAAAGGTTGTCCCGCCATGGTTCCCGCTAGCCCCGGCCAGCACGAACCATCCTGTCTGCGCGTCCAGGAATTGCAGCGTCTGCGGGCCGAACAGAGGAGGTGCGACCGCCGGATCCATGGCAGGTCCATCCAGTCTAGTCTTACGCCAGCTGCTGCCACCGTCTGTGGTGCGCCAGATGAAGAGATCGCTTGGCGTCTGGAAGTTGTGCGCTCGCGTCGCCAGCACCCACCCCGTACTGCGATCGAGGAAGAAGGCGAGCTCTCCGGCATCGAACTTCGCGTCGCTCCGCTCCAGATCTGAAGGCGTGATATCGCGCCATGTCTGGCCGGCATCGTCTGTCCATTTGAGCCGCTGGTCGATCCACGTCCAGCCGGTGGTCTCATTGACGAGACCAATAGCGTCGTAGACTCTACTGCCTCGCTGCCTCGCGGCGCCACATAGGGTTGCAGCAGCCACCAGCGTAGGCGCCATCGTTGGGCGGGTGGTAGCTGTTGGGCCGACCCGGACGGCGTGCGGCGCTGCAGAAGATCCGCCGCCACACGCCGACAGCATCGTTGCGAGGAACAGGCAGAGGATCGTGAGGCGCACCGCTCGTTTCCCCTTTGATCCCCCAATCATAACCCCGCCGCCCGGCGCGTGCTAGAATTCGATCACCATCCCCATAGATCCGAGGTGACTGCGTGACTTCTAATCTCGAAAACACATTCGGCGACGGCAACCCGCCAGCCACCCCGCCGGACACGGGCGATAAGCCAAAGATCGCGCTCGCCGTGGCGGCGCACCCGGACGACGCCGACTTCGGCTGCTCCGGCACCGCCAAGCTCTGGACGGACGCCGGCTGGGAGTTCTACTTTCTCGTCTGCACGGACGGCTCCAAGGGCACGTCGGACGCGCAGCTTACGTCCGACCGGCTCGTCCCGATGCGCCAGCGCGAGCAGCGCGCCGCGGCCGAGGTGGCCGGCGTAAAGGACGTCTTCTTCCTCGAGGGGCATGTCGACGGAGAGCTGACACACAGCCGCAAGCTCCTGGGCGACGTGGTGCGCGTCATCCGTCAGGTGCGCCCGTACGCCGTCTTCACCCACGAGCCGTCGCAGGTTTTCCACCGCATGGGATTCGTGAACCACTCCGACCACCGCGCGACCGGCCTGGTCACCGTCGACGCGGTCTATCCCGCCGCGCGCGACCGGCTGAACTTCCCTGAGCACCTGGACGAAGGGCTGGAGCCGCACAACGTCAAGGAGATCTTCATCTGGGGCAACGACGAGCCGAACTTCTCCGTCGACATCACGGACGTCGTCGAGAACAAGATCCAGGCGCTCTTGCGTCACACCAGCCAGTTCGGCGAAGGCGAAGAGTTCCTCAAATTCGTCCGTGAGCGCTGGAAGGACGAGTCCGGCCGCTACTTCGAACGCTTCCGCAGGATCACGCTGTTTCGCTAGGGCCGTGTCTCGATAGTGGTAGGTACTCTTCCCTAGATCGGAAGTGCCCTTCGCTTCGCTCAGGGTGACACATTGATCGCGCGGTTCTGCATTCGTTGCGGCGCAGAGCTACGACGGCGCATCGCGTTTGGGCGAAGACGTCTGGTCTGCCCGGAGTGCGGGTACGTGCATTTCGACGATCCGAAGGTCGCCGTCGGCGTCGTGGCGCAGCGACGGGGCCGGCTGTTGCTCGTGCGGCGCAATCACGAGCCGCACCTGGGCGAGTGGTCCTTCCCGTCCGGCTACATCGATCGAGGCGAAGTCCTGGAGGAAGGCGCGGCCCGCGAGACGAAAGAGGAGACCGGCCTCGACATCAAGATCGAGCGGCTGCTGGGCGCCTGGTCATCGCGCGGTGAACGCGTGATCTTCCTCGCCTACGCGGCGCGCGTGACGGGCGGCCGGATCGTCGTCGGGCCGGAGTGCATGGAGGTACGCTTCTTCGCGCCGCACGCGCTGCCCGCGCTGGCGTTCCCGCACGACCAGTCGGTACTGCGCGCGTGGCGTTCGTCAGTGTAGCGTCGCGCTGGCGTTCCAGATGCGGTCGAGGATCTGCTGCGCCTCGTCCGGCTCCGCGAAGCGCGGCTGCTGCTCGTCCCAGATGTGCACCGGGTAGTAGCGGATGCCCTTGAGCTGCTTGCCGTGGAAGGCCAGCTCCAGCACGGCGCCCTGCTGCGTTTCCAGCGACCAGTCCTGGTCGAAGACAAAGTTCCCGAGGGCGTACTCGACGAAGGCGCCGTCGATCAGCTCGATGGCCTCCACCCAGTGCGGGTGGTTGCCCAGCACCACGTCCGCGCCCGACTCGATCGCGGCGCGCGCGATCGTGCGCTGGCGCTCGGTCGGCTCTGCCTGGTACTCGACGCCCCAGTGCGGCATCACGATAACGACGTCGGCCAGGGCGTCCGCCGCCGCCACGTCCTGGCGCACGTAGTCCTCATCGAGCGGCGCCGTGCCCGCGACGCCCGGCGCGGCGTGGTAGTACGCCGCGATATCGTCGTAGCCGAGGAACGCGAATCGCACGCCTTTCACCGTCAGCACGACGGGCGCGCGCGCCTCCGTCAGGTCCGCGCCGGAGCCGACGACCTGGATGCCCTGCCGGCGCAGGTTCGCGTTCGTCTCGAGGAGAGCTTGGCTGCCGCAGGCGCCGACCTGCCCGCAGTCCAGCGCGTGGTTCGCCGCGTTGGTGAGCAGGTCGAAGCCGCTGTACACCAGTCCCTCGATGGCGGCGGAAGGCGCGGCCAGGTTGAACGTATCGACGCACGGGAGCGGCGGGCTGACGTCCGCCAGCGACGCGTCCAGGCTGCCGACCGCAAGGTCCGCCTCGCGCAGCCACGGTCCCAGCGCGAGGAACGGGTGCGTGTAGTCACCGTACGCCTGGATCTTCGCAAGCGCGCAGCGCGCGGGAATGATGTCGCCGGTCGCGCGCATGATAATGGGGTCGGGCGGCGCGGCGACCAGGCCCTCTGCCAGCGCCTGCACCGTTCCGTCCAGCGCGCGCGAGAACCGCTTATTGTTGACGTCCCGTCTTGTGATCCAGCTGCGCTCGGTCAGCGCGTACGAGGCGAGCTCGCGCGTGCCGAAGACGATGTTCGCGCCGTCGACGTCCAGGCTGCGCATGCCCGCACCGGCGGCGTCCAGCGGGACGATCGCCAGCACGCCGGGGTCGGCGAAGAGCGCCACAGCTACCTGATCGAGTGGCAATATGTCGACCGCCGGCGTGACATCGGGCCACCACTGCGCGAACGGCGGCGCCGGGTCGACGGGGACGACGACGCGCAGCGCAGTCGCTTCGCCGGTGATGGTCGACCAGTCGGTCAGCCTGCCGGCGACGGCGTCGGCGAGCTGCGCCATCGTGAGCGCGCTCGCCTTCGACGGGAGCTGGACGACGGGTACCCAGTAACGCGCCGCGAAGCTCGCTGCGTCCCTGCCGTCCGGCGGGCCGGCGGCAAGGCTGATCTCCGCCTGGGTACCGTTCGTCGCGACGAGCTCGACGGCGAGCTGCTCACCCGCCAGGTAGTCACGCGCGATCGGGAGGGCGCGTTCGGAGAGCGAAGCGTCGACCGCGAGCCGCACGGACGATGGTGGAGGGGTCTGCTTGGAAGAGCAGCCAGAGAGCAAAGCTAGGAAGACTAAGCATCCCGCTAGGAGCGCCGCGAATCGCAAGCCGTCCGCCTCCTTGCGCGTCGAGCGCAGTATAGCGGTCAGGACAGTGATACACTCTTGCAACATCGCTGCCACCTGGTGTTATGCGCGCGCCAATCTTTTGCTCTATCCTAGGCATTGACGGAGCAACCAGGGCACAACTCGCTGGGAATCGGCGACCCCCGCACGCCACCTTGACGCCGACGCCCTGCGGTTTGTGTGTAGGAGGGAACGACGGAGTTCCCTCCTACACTGTTTTCTCGGCTCCCCGAGTCCCTGCTTGCTCAACTGTGCGGAACTGCGTCTCTTCTGACCAGCTGCGTGACGCGTTTGCGAACGGGCCTGCGCGAGAGTACACTACGCTCCGCCATGCTGAGGGACGATCTGGTCCCAACTGAGGAGCGCATCTTTTCTTGGATCGAGCAGGTGTTCGCCCAGGGCGTCCGCCGCCCCGGCTACCCGGCCGACCGCTGGGCTGAGCGGGACTGCGAAAGCCGCTTTCGTGCCCTGCGCCTCGAACGAGTGCGGGCGGAGCCGGTCGGACTGCCGTACTGGGAGCCGAAACGCGCCGCGCTTACTGTCCAGACATCCGACGGCCTAACCATCGATGTGCCGTGCTTCCCGCTGCCGCACGCCGCTCCGACGGCCGGACTGGAAGCAGAGCTGGTCGAGCTGCGCGACGGCGAGTCGACTACCGGCGCGGGCAAGATCGCGCTCTGCGACGTGCGCCTCGGGCGTTTGCCGTACGACGTCCTCGCCCGGCGTGCGACGTGGTGTTTCGATCCGGACGGCAGCTTCGCCGGGCAGGCGCAGGTGCTGCCGTTCGGCCGCGGCGCGCAGGCCGTCATGGAGCCGGCGATCGCGGGAGGCGCCGTCGCGTTCGTCGGCACGTTGACCGCCTACCCGTCCAACTCGCGCAACTACTACGTCCCCTACGACGCGGTCGAGCGGCCGGTCCCAGGCGTCTGGATCAGCGGCAGCGACGGCGCGCGCCTGCGCGAGCTGCTCGCGCGCGGCGCGGTCAACGCGCGGCTCGTCGTGGAGTCGGAGCGGCGTTCGATCACGTGCTACAACATCGTCGGCGAGCTGCCCGGCGCGGACGAGGAGATCGTCATCATCGGCTCTCACCACGACGGCCCGTGGGCGTCGGCGGTCGAGGACGGCTCCGGTATCGCGCTCGTCCTCGCGCAGGCGGAATACTGGTCGGCCGTGCCGCGGGCCGATCGACCGCACCGGCTCGTCTTTCTCCTGAACGCCGGCCACATGGCCGGCGGCGCGGGCGTCCGCGCGTTCATCGAAGCGCATCGCGAGGAGCTGGAGCGCGTCGTACTGGAGCTGCACCTGGAGCACGCAGCGAACGAGTGCGTGGAGGCGCCGGATGGCACGCTCACCCCGACCGGCCAGCCCGAGGCGCGCTGGTGGTTCACGACGCAGATCGCGCCGCTCCAGGCTGCGGTGCGCGACGCGCTCGAGGTGGAGGACCTGCGGCGATCGTTCATCCTCCCACCGGACGTCTTCGGCCCGCACCCGACCACCGACGGCGGGCCGTTCCATGCCGCCGGCGTCCCGCTGGTCAACTTCCTGACCGCGCCGTTCTATCTCTTCGACGAGCAGGACACGCTCGACAAGGTCCACCGGCCGAGCCTGGTGCCAGTCACGCGCGCGGCGATCCGCCTTGTCGAAGGGACGGCGGCGTGGTCGGCGGCGGGAATGCGCAGCGCCAGCGCTACCGCCGCTGGGCAGGCTTCAGCCTGACCAGCTTGTGTCGCTTCGCTGTCAGGCGTCCGCCGCTACGCGCCGTTGGACGGCGGCATGGGCGGCTGCCAGACGTACTGCGTCCCCGTGGCGACGCAGTGCATCAGCTCCTCGAGGTCAGGCTGGCAGGGCTGCGGCGGCGGATCACCTTGCGGGATCTTGCGGATCATGTCGAACGCCTCGCTGATCTTCGAACGCGGGATGACCGGCGAGTGGCATGCCGCCAGAAGCGAGATGTCCTTCTTCTGCACGCGGTCGACGTGGCGCTCGAACTTATCCTGGTCGAGCAGCTTGAACCAGGGACTGTTCATGCGGTTGAACATCTCCACTCCCCCCTTCCATGCCTCGGCATCAAGCCCGCTGATGTCGTCCATCGGGCCGGGTAGCGGCAACGCGAAGGTGTCTACGGCCCAGTAGACGCCTGTTTTGTCGTCGTAGAGGCCACGAGTCGTGGGCGAATCGAACAGTGGTGGCGTGATCGCCGTCAGCGTGCGGTCGCCCGCCTTCCACGACTCGCCGTCGTTGACCCAGCGCATGCGGTCGAGCGGAAAGTGGAAGTCGCATGCGTGGCGCTCGGTCAAGAACCACGTCACGACCAGCGTGGCGTTCGGGCAGGCCTCCATCACCTGCGCCAGGTTGCCGGCGTGGTCGACGTCGTCGTGCGAGAGGAAGATCCAGCGCACGTCGCCGGGATCGACGATCGAGAACACGTCCTTGAGCCACTGCTCGCGGTTCGCGGGCGTGCCCGTGTCGACGATGATCGGCTCTCGCCCTTTGATGACGAGCGAGTTCAGGTAGACCCAGAGCGGCCCGATGGCCGCTTCTTGCGTCTGCTGGATCAGCCACGTGTCGTCGGCGACTTTCAGAGGTGCGTGATGAACGGCGGGCTTGACTGGTTCGAACGGCATGGTCAACTCCTTAGCTGCTGGCGCGCCACCGGACGCGGCCTTCCGCAAAGGATGCCGGGGGCCGGTACAGCGCAGGTCTGGTGGAACACTGGAGCGGGGGACGAGATTCGAACTCGCGACATCCTGCTTGGAAGGCAGGAGCTCTACCACTGAGCTACCCCCGCTCAGTCGATCCAGTATAGCCCGCGGATTCTCGACCCGCGAACAGCAGATGCCTGCCGCGCCTCGACGCGAGATGTAGCGTCGCATGAATGAGGGGCCGGCCGGGCGCGGTGGCGTCAACCGGTCGCGCAACCTGGGATCATCCGCCCGGAGTAAAGTGTCCGATATAGAGTATCTTGTCCTTCGAGTACCCAGCGACCGGTTCGCTGCTCGGCGTCTGCAGTTCACCCGTAACGTCTACACGAACCCATCCGCTTACTTCGCCTCGTTCCCAAAAGAAATGCAGGGGTTCGAGAGGCACTAACCCGCGGCTTTCATCGGCCGCCCGCTCGCCCTTCTCGGCCTGGTCTTCTTGCGGTCCGATCGTCTCGACAAGGTTGCCATCTCTGTCACTGAGTGTCAGCGTCGTCACCAGAACGTATCCCTCGCGCTCGGCATCATCAGCCAGACTGGCCGTAGCGAGAAGGTCCACGTCAAAGGACTGCGAAGTATTGTTCCAGTTTGTGATGCCGACTATGATCTTCTCTGGCTTGGTATTGTCCGGCGCCGCCAGGAAGAAAGCGCCAGCAACGAGAACGACGACCATGACAAAAAGATGGCGTCTTGCGCGACTGGGCATTGGACGTCCTCCTCACTCTCTAAGAAGGCTCCACCACTGAGCTACCCCCGGCTCGCTGTGGATCTTAGCATAGACCGCGGGGCGCAGGGTCGCTGTTCCACCAACGCGACACGACTGCAAACGCAGACGCTGGCACGGGCCAGCAGCAGGCCTCGTTACACGCCTTCGACCGGCACGTTACTGTGCGGTCAGGTCCAACTCGTGACCTTCGCTGCCGCGCCCGAGATCGTTGACCGCGGTCTCGGCGGCACGATCGCCGTTGAGGCGGAACGACAAGGTTGCGCCCTTTGCACAGCTGGAGATGGACTCCGGTCCGGCGACGATCAGCGTGTAGAAGCGTTCGACGTCGGCCCCGTATCGAAGTGACGCGACGGCACAACGAACCTCACCAACATACGCCTCAATTACGGTCCCACTGGGGAGGTCGCGGCCTTCGCGATCGAACAGGTGGCCCTTGAACTCAGTGACCGGCTTGCTCGCGCCGTCGGGCGCGTCGGACGACAAGGTTGCGTCGAACGTCGCCGTAGCGCCGCTCCCAGGCCATGGCGTCGTCTGGTTTGTGAAGATAAAGGCACCGTTTGTAAAAGCCCAGAGCACGATTTCGGCTCCAGGCGCGCCGCATCCGCGGACCTCCGCGTTGGAAACAACCTTGATTTCGTAGTGACCTTGCACGACGGCGGGGATCGTATACTGGCAGGCCGCAGCCAGGCCATTGCGAAGGACACGCACGCCCAGGAACTCAGCCTCTAACGGCACACCGTCCAGTGTCAGGGTGCCACGCAGCGTCACGCGCTCCTCTGCCCCCGGCGCATTCGTCAGTTCGGTCGCGACCGGAGTGGTCGGGGCTGTCTTCGAAACCCCGCCCCGCTCGTCCCCGCAAGCAGCCGTAGCAAGGACGACGACAGCAGCGCTCACCAAAAGCAGCATGGCAAGCGAAGCGGCTCGCGCGCGGCCCCACGTCCTTAGAGTGCCCATCGCTCCTTTATACACCGCGAGCGCGTGAGCGGTTCCCATGAGTGCCGCCAGCTCGGCTAGGGGTTCAACCTACGCTGGCCGGTGGCAGGTGAGTCGATACTAATTTCGGCATGTGGTACCGCGCTTGCGCCTCGCCTGTTGGAATCGCGATCATGGCCGTCCTGCTCCTCGGGTGCTCAGGCGGCTCCAGCTCAGCGCCTGCCTCCCTACCGGATGAGACCCCGGCCGCATCTGCGAACGCGCTATCGAGCAGCGGTCTTGCGCCGATCGCCGACGCCAACCTCGCTCCGGCAACGGCCGATCTGGCCGGACTCGTGGGCGAGCTGAACGAGGCAGAGGCGGCCTTTGTCCAGGCGCTCGACGACGATGGGTACACCGCCGCCGACCTGATGGAGCTCCAAAAGAAGGTGGCCTCGCGCGCACTGAACGTGGGCCGCCTTGCCGACTTGCTCGCCGACACCACCGGCCGCCGGGACGACTCGGCCAGCGCGACGACAGCGGACATGTACACGAACGTAGCAAGCGTGGCGTACGCTCTTGCGCTCGATACGTCCGCGACGACGCCCGCCGACCTGCTTGAGAAAGACATCGCTGAGGCGGTGCAGGCTGGCGTCGCCGAGGCGTGGCTGCGCCTGTCAACCGGTGATCCTGACGAACAAGAGGTCTTTCGCAACATCCTGGGTGACGCGTATCCAGACGATCTCGTGACCGTCGAGGTGACCGGCGATACGCTCCCGCAGGTAGCGATCGCCGGAAGCAACGCGCGAGAGCGTATGGAGACCGACCTCGACGACGTGCTTTCGCTGACGCTGCCGGACAGCGGGACCGAGGAGGCCCTGAACGCCGCCATCGATCGGGACACGACGATGTCGCTCCAGGAGCTGGCCGGTGTGGCCGCCGCGCGCCTCAGCCTCTTCGCAGAGCCCGCGCCGCAGGCGAGCAGCGCCGGCAACCTGCAGGCGCAGACGCTGAGCTTCGATGTCGCCCGCCGGATCGTCATGTCG